>DATHZW010000228.1:0-20801 GCA_035458405.1 Steroidobacteraceae bacterium
AGCGCCGCCGGGTCGGGTCCATCGCCACCACCGCGACCCGCCGTCCCGGGAAGAAGCGCACCACCCGACTCAGCAGCTCGTCGGTGAGCGAGGACTTGCCGGCGCCGCCGGTTCCGGTGATGCCGATGACCGGCGGACGATTGAGGGTCTTGCCCGCCGCGTTGCGGATCTCCGCGGTGCGGGCCGGATCGCCGCCTTCGAGGACGGAAATCGCCCGGGCGATCTGCGCGGTATCGTCCACGGTGAGCGGCGCCAGCTTGAACCCGGGCCGGCGCCAGGCACGGACGCGGGCGAACACGTCGTCGATCATCCCCTCGAGGCCCAGCCTCAGGCCGTCATCGGGGGTGTAGATCTTCTCGACGCCGTAAGCCTCGAGTTCCTCGACCTCCTGCGGGGCGATGGTGCCGCCGCCGCCGACCACGACCCGGATGTGCCCGGCGCCGAGACTCCCGAGCATGTCGATCATGTAGCGGAAATATTCGTTGTGGCCGCCCTGGTAGCTGCTGACCGCGATGCCGTCGGCATCCTCCTGGATCGCCGCGCGCACGATGTCGGCGACGCTGCGGTTGTGCCCGAGGTGAACGACCTCGGCGCCGTGCGACTGCAGGATCCTGCGAATGATGTTGATGGCGGCGTCATGGCCGTCGAACAGCGATGCCGCGCTGATGAAGCGCAGCGGCGGCTGCGCTTCCAGCCCGTCCGGCGCTACCCGGGAAATCCTGTCAACGCGCCCCGCATTCATAGACCCGCCCTCTTAACATGCTGTTCTCTATGTCTTTTCTGTAAAAACTTACTATTGAGTAACTTTTCAGCAGTAAGTATGATGGCGGTCAAGCAGCGGCGTCAACCGGCGGGCGGGACCACCGGCCTGCCGCCGTATCCCAACCGAGGCCCCAAGCCCATGGCTCGACCCATCCCGCCGGCCGCTACCGCCCAGGACGGCGAGCGTGCCCGGTCCGCATCATGGCCGTCGCGGCGGCACCGCAACCACTCCCTCAAGCGGGAGGTCGTGGTCCGCGCGGCTGCCCGGGCCTTCAACGCCCAGGGCTTCCACAACACCTCGCTCGACGACATCGCCGCGGCCCTCGGTGTCAGCAAGCCCACCGTCTACTACTACGTCGAGAGCAAGGAACAGCTGCTGTTCGAGTGCTTCCAGGCGGGCCTGGAGCTGATCCGCGAAGGCCTGCGCTCGGTCGAGCAGTCGCCGTTGTCGGCACGCGAGCGGCTGAACGAGGTCGTGCGCCACTACGCAAAGGCCGTCGCGTCGGAGTTCGGCTGGTGCATGGTCCGCGCGGAAGACCAGGACCTGGGCCCGGAACTCAGCCGGCACATCAAGGCCATGAAGGCGGAGATCGACCGCGGCATGCGGCGGCTGCTCGAGCAGGGCATCACGGAGGGCTCGATCGAGCCCTGCGACACCAAGATGACCGCGTTCGCCATGGCCGGGGCGCTCAACTGGATCGCGCACTGGTACCGCGAGAACCAGCCGATGACCGCTGCGCAGCTCGCCGACAAGTTCGTGTCGGTGTTCGAGACCGGGCTGCTGCCGCGGGCTTACTGCCCGGGTAGCGCCGCGCAGCCGGGCTGAGCCGGGGGCATCGATCCTGGCCGGGCGGCCCCGCAGGTTTTTTTGCAGGGCAAAAACGGCTCGGGTTAGACTGTGGAATCGCCACAGCAACCCACGGGACCTGCCACCATGACACAGGACGCCATCGTAATCTTGTCGGCCCGGCGCACGCCGGTCGGCGCCTTCCAGGGGGCTTTCGCCAGCGTCAAGGCGACGGAACTCGGCACCGCCGCCATCCGTGGCGCCATCGAGGCAAGCGGCCTCGCCCCGGCGGACATCCAGGAAGTCATCATGGGCTGCGTGCTGCCCGCCGGCCTCGGGCAGGGCCCGGCTCGCCAGGCTGCCCTCGGCGCCGGCGTCCCGAACACCGTCCCGGCGACCACCATCAACAAGCTCTGCGGCTCGGCGATGAAAGCCATCATGATGGCCGCGGACAGCCTTCGCACCGGCGACATCGACGTCGCGGTGGCGGGCGGGCTGGAGTCCATGACCAACGCCCCTTACCTGCTGCCGAAGGCACGCGGCGGTTACCGCATGGGCCACGGCGAGATCCTCGACCACATGTTCTACGACGGCCTGCAGAGCCCGTTCGACGGCAAGGCGATGGGTTGCTTCGCGGATGCGACATCGGCCAAGTACGGCTTCACCCGCGAAATGCAGGACGCCTTTGCGACCGAGTCCGTGCTGCGTTCGCTGCGCGCCGTCGAGTCCGGCGCCTTCACCGCCGAGATCGTCCCGGTCACGGTCAAGTCGCGCAAGGGCGAGGTCGTCGTCGACAGGGACGAGACGCCGTTTGGCTGCGACGTCAAGAAGATCCCGACCATGCGGCCGGCCTTCACCAAGGACGGCACCGTCACCGCGGCGAGCTCCTCGTCGATCTCCGACGGCGCCTCCGCCCTGGTGCTGATGCGCGAATCCGCCGCCAGGGCCCGTGGCCTGAAGCCGCTGGCCCGGATCCTCGCCTACGCCAGCAACTCGCACGAGCCGGAGTGGTTCACCACCGCGCCGGTCGGCGCGATCAAGAAGGTGCTGGCCAAGACCGGCTGGAAGGCCGGCGACGTGGACCTCTACGAGATCAACGAGGCCTTCGCCGCCGTCACCATGGCCGCGATGCACGACTGCGGTCTCGACCATGCCAGGGTGAACGTCAATGGCGGAGCCTGCGCGCTGGGCCACCCCATCGGCGCGACCGGCGCGCGCATCACCACGACCCTGCTGCACGCCCTCGCCGCCCGCGGCCTGAAGCGTGGCGTGGCGTCGCTGTGCATCGGCGGCGGTGAGGCGACCGCCATCGCGGTGGAGATGCTGTAAGACGTGAGTTGTGAATAGTGAGTAGTGAGTCGTAAGACAGGCACGCGAATCGGTGCCTGGCACCTCTTACTAGTGAGTAGTGAGTCGTAAGACAGGCACGCGCCTCTTACAACTCACTACTCACGACTCACGATTCACTTTTTCCCCACCACCGTCTCCAGCGGCAGCCCCGCCTGCTCGTACCCCCGCCGGAAGTCCTCGATAGGGCGCCGCATCCAGTCCGCGGCGGCCTTGCGGTCGCGCTTGCGCATCGCCTCGATCAGGGCGCGCTGGGCCGCCGCGATGCGCCGCCGCGCCTGCGGCAGGCGGTCGATGATGATCGCGAGGCCCGGCTCCACCAGTTGCACCAGCGGCTCGTTGGCCAGGACGAAGACCGGGTTGGCCGAGGCCGCGCCGACGGCGCGGAAGAACCGCCCGACCAGCGCGACGGCCTCCTGGGCCGGCAGCCGGGGCTGGTCGAAGGCCCGCGCGATCCGCTCGAGCTCCCGCAGCTCGCCGGCCTTGCGCCGCAGCGCCGCGGCGCCGGCGATGGCCGGTTCCACCGCGAGCAGCGCCTCCCAGACGTCGGCGAAACAGGCGTCGTGCAGGCTCAGCGCCTCGCGCAGCCCGTCGCCGACGGCCGCCACCGTCGGCCGGCTCACGTAGAGTTTCTTGCCCCCGCCACGGCGCGTCAGCAAGCCGGCTGACTGCAGGTTGCGCAGCGCCTCACGGACGGTGGAGCGGTTCACCGCGAACTGGCGCGCCAACTCCGTCTCGGTCGGCAGGGCCTCGCCGTCCTGCAGTTCACGGCCCAGGATCCGGGCACGGATCGCCTCGGACAGGCGCAGGTAGGCGGGCGCGTGGTCCAGGGGCTCGAACATGGCGGTGTCTCTCTGTTTTCGATGGCCGGACTTGATTGTCTGATTGTCCGACAATTATGATCCAGTCTGCAAGCCAGCTCTGATCCAGCGGGGTCCGCCATGTTCGATCTCGATTTCGACTTCAGCCTCGGAGAGCGCGTCGATGAACTTCGCGAGGCCGTGCGCGAGTTCGCGCTGCGGCGCATCGCGCCGCGGGCCGAGGAAATCGACCGCAGCAACCCGTTCCCGCGCGACCTGTGGCCGGAGCTCGGCGACATGGGGCTGCTCGGCATCACCGTCGATGAGGACTTCGGCGGCCTGGGCTACGGCTACCTCGAGCACGTCGTGGCCAAGGAGGAGATCAGCCGGGCCTCCGGCGCCGTCGGCCTGTCCTACGGCGCGCACTCCAACCTGTGCGTGAACCAGATACGCCGCTGGGGCACGGACGCGCAGAAGCGCAGGTACCTGCCCGCACTGGTCTCCGGCCAGCACCTCGGTGCCCTGGCCATGAGCGAGACCGGCGCGGGCTCGGACGTGATCTCCATGCGCACCCGCGCACAAGCGCGCGGCGACGGCTTCGTCCTCAACGGCACCAAGATGTGGATCACCAACGGTGTCGAGGCGGAAACCCTGGTCGTGTACGCCTCGCTGGAACCGGGCAGCGGGCCCGGCTCGCTGACGGCGTTCATCGTCGAGAAAGGGATGCCGGGCTTTTCGACGGCGCAGAAGCTCGACAAGCTCGGCATGCGCGGCTCCGACACCTGCGAGCTGCTCTTCGACGACTGCGTGGTCCCGGCCGCCAACGTGCTCGGCGAGGTCGGCGGCGGGGCGCGCGTCCTGATGAGCGGGCTCGACTACGAGCGCATCGTCCTCTCCGGCGGACCGCTGGGCATCATGCGCGCGGCGCTCGACCTGGTCGTGCCCTACCTGCGCGATCGCAAGCAGTTCGGGCAGCCGATCGGCGAGTTCCAGCTGATGCAGGCCAAGCTGGCCGACCTGTACGCCGCCTGCAACGCCTCCCGCGCCTACGCCTATGCGGTCGCCCGCGCCTGCGACGCGGGCCGCACGACCCGCTTCGACGCGGCCGCCTGCCTCATGACGGCCTCGGAGAACGGCGTGCGGGCCGGGCTGGAGGCGATCCAGGCGCTCGGCGGCAACGGCTACATCAACGACTTCGCCGCGGGCCGGCTGCTGCGGGACGCCAAGCTCTACGACATCGGCGCCGGCACCAACGAGATCCGGCGCATGCTGATCGGCCGGGAAATCCTCAGGGCGACTGCGTGACGCGACGCTAAGGAGACAGACCATGTCCAGGCTGCAGACCCGGGCCGACCTGCGCTCAACCGAGTTCCGCGAGAACGCGGCCAGCATGGCCGGCCTGGTCGCGGAACTGCGCAACCGCCTCGCCACGACCGCGCGCGGCGGCGATGAAAAGGCCCGCGACAAGCACACGGCGCGCGGCAAGCTGCTGCCGCGCGATCGCATCGAGACGCTGCTCGACGCGGCCAGCCCCTTCCTGGAGGTGGCGCCGCTGGCAGCGGACGGCCTCTACGACGGCGACGCGCCGTCGGCGGGCATCGTGACCGGCATCGGCCAGGTCGGCGGCCGGCCCGTGATGGTGGTGGCCAACGATGCCACCGTAAAGGGCGGCACCTACTTCCCGATGACCGTGCGCAAGCACCTGCGGGCGCAGGAGATCGCGCTGGAAAACCGGCTGCCGTGCGTCTACCTGGTCGACTCGGGCGGCGCTTTCCTGCCGATGCAGGACCAGGTCTTTCCGGATCGCGAGCATTTCGGCCGCATCTTCTTCAACCAGGCCCGCATGTCGGCGCTGGGCATTCCGCAGCTGGCGGTGGTGATGGGTTCCTGCACTGCCGGCGGCGCCTACGTGCCCGCCATGTGCGACGAGAGCATCATCGTGCGCAACCAGGGCACGATCTTCCTCGGCGGCCCGCCGCTGGTGAAGGCGGCGACCGGCGAGGTGGTCGATGCCGAGTCACTCGGCGGCGGCGACGTCCACGCCCGCACGTCCGGCGTCGTCGACCACCTCGCCGACAACGACGCGCACGCCCTCGAGCTGGCGCGCAGCGCAGTGGCCGCACTCGACCCGGATCCCGCCGCGTGGCTGGAGCAGTCCGCGCCGGTCGAGCCCGCGGTCGATCCCGGCAGCCTCTACGGGGTGGTTCCGCGCGACCTGAAGCAGCCCTACGACGTCCGCGAAGTGATCGCGCGGCTGGTCGACGGTTCGGAGTTCCACGAGTTCAAGGCGCTCTACGGCAAGACGCTGGTCTGCGGATTCGCCAGGCTGTGGGGGTTCCCGGTCGCGATCGTGGCCAACAACGGCATCCTGTTCTCGGAGTCGGCCCTGAAGGGCGCGCACTTCGTCCAGCTGGCCAACAGGCGGCGCATGCCGCTGCTGTTCCTGCAGAACATCATGGGCTTCATGGTCGGCCGGCGCTACGAGAACGCGGGCATCGCGCGCGACGGCGCGAAGATGGTCACCGCGGTCGCCTGTTCCACCGTGCCCAAGCTGACCGTGATCATCGGCGGCTCGTTCGGTGCGGGCAACTACGCCATGTGCGGTCGCGCCTACGGCGGCCGGTTCCTGTGGAGCTGGCCGAACGCGCGCATCTCCGTGATGGGCGGCGAACAGGCGGCCAACGTGCTGGCCACGGTCCGGCGCGACGGCGTCGAGGCCCGCGGCGGCCACTGGCCGGAAGCGGCGCAGCAGGAATTCATCGAAGGCATCCGCCAGCAGTACGAGTCGCAGGGCAATCCCTACTACGCCACGGCGCGACTGTGGGA
The DNA here is from genome assembly GCA_035458405.1 of Steroidobacteraceae bacterium. Classification (GTDB taxonomy): domain Bacteria; phylum Pseudomonadota; class Gammaproteobacteria; order Steroidobacterales; family Steroidobacteraceae; genus SG8-30. Next base: position 6,523 of record DATHZW010000228.1, read on the forward strand.
CGACGGCGTCATCGATCCGCTCGATACGCGCCGCGTGCTGGCCCTGGCGCTGGCGACGACGGCCCGCGGCCCGGCTCCCGAGCCGGACCGCTACGGCATTTTCCGGATGTAACGAGGCAAGATACCGCCATGAGCAACGAATCCCCGCTGGTTTGCCTGGACCAGGACGAACGCGGCGTTGCGACGGTCGTCCTGAACCGGCCGCGCAAGCACAACGCACTGTCCACGGCCTTGATCGAGGCCCTGTCGGGCGCGCTCGCCGCGCTCGCGGCCGACCCCGCGGTCCGCGTGGTGGTCCTGACCGGCGAAGGACCGACCTTCTGCGCCGGCGGCGACATCGACGAGATGCGCCGCTCGGGCGACGCGACGATGGCGGAGAACCAGGCCGAGGCGGCGGCCCTGGCCGCGCTGCTCGCCCGTCTCGAGGGCCTGCCCAAGCCGACGGTCGCGCGCGTGCAGGGCAACGCCTTCGGCGGCGCACTGGGCCTGATCGCCGCCTGCGACGTGGCGATAGGCGCCGAGCTTGCGGTGTTTGCGCTCACCGAGGTCCGCCTCGGGATCGTGCCCGCGATGATCTCCCCGTACGTGGTGCGCGCCATCGGCCAGCGCCAGGCGCATCGTTATTTCCTGACCGGCGAGCGCATCTCCGCCGCGACCGCGGAGCGCATCGGGCTCCTGCACCAGGTGGTGCCGGCGGAAAGGCTGGACGCCACGGTCGCGGAAATCACCGCGGACCTGCTGCTCGGCGCCCCGGGTGCCCAGGCGGAGGCCAAGCGGCTGCTGCGCCACGTCGCCGGGCGCACCGCGGCCACCGATGCCGAGCTCACCGGGCAGACGGCGCAGTGGATCGCGCGCCTGCGCGCCGCGGAGGAAGGCCGCGAGGGCCTCTCCTCCTTCATCGAGCGGCGCGCCCCGTCCTGGAGGAAGGGCTGAGATGTTCCGGCGCGTGCTGATCGCCAACCGCGGGGAAATCGCCTGCCGCGTCATCGCCACCTGCCGCAGGCTGGGCATCCACACCATTGCCGTCTTTTCGGAAGCCGACCGGCGGGCGCGGCACGTGCGCCTCGCCGATGAGGCGCACCTGGTCGGCCCCGCACCCGCAAGCGAGTCCTACCTGGACATCGACCGGGTCATCGAGGTGGCGCGCGCCAGCGGCGCCGAGGCGGTCCACCCGGGCTACGGCTTCCTGTCGGAGAACACGGACTTCGCCGGGGCCTGCGCCGCGGCCGGCATCGAATTCATCGGACCCGCCGCCGGCACGATCCGCAGCATGGGGCTCAAGCACGAGGCCAAGTCGCTGGCGGAGGCCGCCGGCGTGGCCGTGGTGCCCGGCTACCACGGCGACGACGCGACGCCGGCAAGGCTGGCCCGCGAGGCCGAGAGCATCGGCTTCCCGCTGCTGGTCAAGGCCGTCGCCGGCGGCGGCGGCAAGGGCATGCGCGTGGTGCGCTCGAAGGCCGAGCTGGCCGACGCGGTGGCGGCGGCCGGCCGCGAGGCGGCGACGTCGTTCCGGGACGGCCGCATCCTGCTGGAACGTTTCGTGGAGCGGCCGCGGCACATCGAGGTGCAGGTGTTCGGCGACACCCACGGCAACTGCCTGCACCTGTTCGAACGCGAGTGTTCGGTCCAGCGGCGCTACCAGAAGATCATCGAGGAATCCCCTTCGCCGTTCGTGACGCCCGCGCTGCGTGAGCGCATCACCGCTGCCGCGGTCCGGGTGGCCGCCGCGGTCGGCTACGTCAACGCCGGCACGGTCGAGTTCATCGTCGGCCAGGACCGGGAGTTCTACTTCCTGGAAATGAACACCCGGCTGCAGGTCGAGCACCCGGTGACCGAGTCGGTGACCGGCCTCGACCTCGTCGAATGGCAGCTGCGGGTCGCCGCCGGCGAGGCGCTGCCGTTGCGGCAGGAGCAACTGAAGCAGACCGGCCACGCCATCGAGGCGCGGGTCTACAGCGAGGACCCGCAACGCGGCTTCCTGCCCGCCGTCGGCCGCGTCGAGCGCTTTGCCTTTCCGCCGGAGGACGGCAGCTGGCGCGTTGACCGCGGCATCGACGACGGCGACCGGGTCGAGGTGCATTACGACCCGATGATCGCCAAGGTGATCGCATCGGGCCCGGACCGGGCCGGGGCCATCGCGCGCCTGCGCCAGTCGCTGTCGCGCACCGTCGTGTTCGGGCCGGCCTGCAATCTCGAGCTGCTGCGGCGCATCGTCGCGCACCGGGACTTCGAGGCGGGCGCGATGGATACGGGCTACCTGGACCGGCACATCGGCGAGCTGCTGGCCTCGCCGGCCCCGCCCGACGCGGCGGCGCTGCTGGCGACGGCCCACTACGCGCTGGAATCGACCGCCGCCGAGGCCGCCCGCAGCCATCCGGCCGGCTCCCCCTGGGCATCCGGCGACGGCTGGCAGGCCGGCGGCCTGGGCGGGGCCACCCTCGGCCTCGCGGCGCCGGACTTCATGCGCATCCGGGCGCGTCGCGCCGGCGCCGCGGTGGAAATCGCCGGAGACGGCGTGGCGGCGAGCGCCGTGGTCACGCCCGGCGAGCACGATGCCGTCACCGTCCTCGGCCCCGGGATCCGCGCCGAGCTGACGGTCGTCGGGCACGGCCGCCGCCTCGTCGTGACCGGCGAGGCCACGCATGACATCCGCCTCGTGCACCCCTGGCCGTTCGAGACCAGCGCCGACGAGGCGGACACGCACCCGGCCTCGCCGCTTCCGGGACGCGTCGTGGCGCTGCACGTGGCCGCGGGGCAGGACGTGGCCGCGGGCGATGCGCTCGCCGTCATCGAGGGCATGAAGATGCAGCACACGATCCGGGCCGGCCGCGCGGGACACGTGGACCGGGTGCGGGTCGAGGAAGGCGAGCTCGTGGACGCCGACGCCGTGTTGTTCGAGATCACGCCCCGCTGAATTCCCGCCACTCGCGCAGGGCTTCGCAGCTCCCCCGATTGTGCTGCACCGCAATACGCGCTAACGTGCCGCCGTGACTTGGATTGTCTGCGGTCTTTTTGCGATCGCAACAATGCCAGAACGCCGCGCAGGGAATCCGCCAGCCGCTCGTCCGAGGAGGAGCCGACGGACCTCGCGGCCCGTCTCACCCGGCACGAAACAAAAGGTTGTCACCCGATGCTCATCAAGGACAAGGTCGTAGCGATCACTGGCGGCGGACGCGGACTCGGGCGCGCCATGGCGCTCGCTTTCGCCGACAAGGGCGGGCACGTCGCCCTGCTCGACCTGAACCAGGCCGACCTCGACGACACCCGCGCGCTGATCGAAGCCAGGGGTGTCCGCGCGGCAAGCTATGTCACCAACGTCGCGGACGAATCCAGCATGGTCGCCGCCCTCGACGCCGTCGTGCGCGACTTCGGGCGCCTCGACGTGATGGTCAACAACGCGGGGATCACCAGGGACGGCCTCCTCGTCAAGGCCAAGGACGGCCAGGTCGTCTCCAAGATGAGCCTGGACCAGTGGAACGCGGTCATCGCCGTCGACCTCACCGGCGTGTTCCTGGGCGGCCGCGAAGCGGCCGAGCGCATGATCAAGCTCGGCAACGGCGGCGTGATCATCAACATCAGCTCCATTTCGCGCGAGGGCAACATGGGGCAGACCAACTACTCGGCGGCCAAGGCCGGGGTCGCGGCCATGACGGTGGTCTGGTCGAAGGAACTGGCGCGCCACGGCATCCGCACCGGCGCGATCGCCCCAGGCTACTGCGCCACCGAGATCCTGACCGCGATGAAGCCCGAGGTGCTCGAGAAGGTCACGGCGCCCGTGCCGCTCAAGCGGCTTGGGCAACCGGGTGAAATCGCCCACACCGCGGTCTATATTGCGGAGAATGACTTCTTCAGCGGCCGCGTCGTCGAGGTCGACGGAGGCCTGCGTTTCTGACCGACGGGCGCCCCGGGGAGATCCACTCATGAAGCTTGCCAATGCGCGTGCAGTCATAACGGGCGGTGCCTCCGGCTTGGGTCTTGCCGTTGCCCGGCGCGTCGTCGAGGCCGGCGGGCGCGCCACGCTGCTGGACATCCAGAAGGACGCAGGCGACGCGGCGGCGGCCGCGCTGGGCGACGCGGGGACGTTCACGCAATGCGATGTCACCGACGAGGCCGCGGTGGACGCGGCGGTGCGGGCGGCGGCGGTGCGCATGGGCGGCCTGACGCTCGCGGTGGCCTGTGCGGGCGTGGGGACGCCCGGCAAGCTGCTCGGCCGCGACGGGCCGATGAGCGCCGAGTTCTTCCGGCGGGTGCTGACCATCAACACCGTCGGCACCTTCAACCTCGGCCGCGTGGCCGCGGACGTGATGCAGCACAACGAACCCGAGGCCAGCGCGGAGCGCGGCCTGATCGTGCACACGGCGTCGGTCGCCGCCTATGACGGGCAGATCGGCCAGGTCGCCTATTCGGCCTCCAAGGCCGCCGTGATCGGCATGGTGCTTCCCATGGCGCGCGAACTCGCGCGCTACGGCATCCGCGTCATGGCGATTGCGCCGGGGCTGTTCGCGACTCCCATGCTGGCGGGGCTGCCGCAGGAGGCGCAGGACTCGCTCGGCGCCCAGGTTCCCTTCCCTCCGCGCCTCGGCAAGCCCGAGGAGTTCGCCGATCTCGTCGCCGCCCTCTACGGCAACCCGATGCTCAACGGCGAGGCCATCCGCCTCGACGGCGCCATCCGCATGCAGCCCAGGTAATCGGGCCGCGACCGGGGCGCGGGCGTCCGCGGACCTTATAATTGGCAGGTCTCGAATCGAGGAGCCGACGCATGCGCCACAAGCTGTTGGCCCGGGGCGCCGTCCTGGCAGCCACCGCGGCGATTATTGGCGGGGGCTGCGCATCCGCCCCGCCGCCGCGACCCGAGCCCGCACGCGCCGGGGTGCCGGCCGCGGCGCCGGCCGGCCTCGACTTCAGCGTCCCGGTCGACTATTTCAAGCTCGACAATGGACTCAAGGTCGTGCTGTCGCGCGACGCGACCGCACCGACGGTGACGGTCGGCGTCTATTACCGCATCGGGTTCCGCATCGAGCCGCGCGGCCGCACGGGTTTCGCGCACCTGTTCGAACACCTGATGTTCCAGGGATCCGCCAACCTCGGCAAGGGCGAGTTCAACCGGCTGGTGGAGAGCAACGGCGGCATCCTGAACGGCTCGACCCGCTTCGACTTCACCAATTATTTCGAGATCGTGCCGTCGAACACGCTGGAAACCGTCCTCTGGGCCGAGGCGGACCGGATGAAGAGCCTGGCGATCACCCAGGAGAACCTTGCCAACCAGCAGGACGTGGTCAAGAACGAGGTGCGGGGCAACGTGCTGAACCGGCCTTATGGCGGCTTCCCGTGGCTGAGCATGCCGCAGTACGCGAACAGCAACTGGTTCAACGCCCACAATTTCTACGGCGACCTCGACGACATCGACTCGGCGACGCTCGAAGACGCGCGAGACTTCTTCGACAAGTACTACACCCCCAGCAACGCGGTGCTGGTCATCGCCGGCGATTTCGATCCCCTGCAGGCGCGCGAGTGGGTAGGCAAGTATTTCGGCCGGCTCGAGGCGCGCCCGGTCGAACCGCTGCCCGACATTTCCGAGCCGCGACAGGAGCAGGAAAGGCGCGTCAACCAGGTCGACGCGCTGGCACCGCGGCCGGCGCTGGCGCTGGCCTGGCACGTGCCGCCGCGCGGCACGCCGGAGGGTCATGCCTTCGGCCTGATCGACGAACTGCTGCTGCAGGGAGAGGACAGCGCGCTGTGGCGGCGCATCGTCCAGGAGAAGGGCCATGCCGGCTCGATATCCGGCGGCATCAACCTGCTGGGCAACAGCTTCAATTACGACGGCCCGATGCTGTGGACCGTATACCTGATACACGACCCGTCGGTCGGTCCCGACGACATCATCCCGGACATCGATGAGGTGATCGGCCGCCTGCGCGACGCGCCGCCGGACCCGGCGGCCCTGCAGCGCGCCCTGACCCGGATCCGCGCCTCGCTCTACGGCCTTGCCGGCTCGAGCACCCGCTTCGGGCTGGTCGACCTGCTCGCGTCGTTTGCGCTGTTCGACGACGACCCCGGCCGCATCAACAGGATCGAGGAGGAATTCCGCCAGGTCACGCCGGAACTCATCCAGCAGGTCGCGCGCGAGTACCTGCGTCCCGGCAACCGCACCGTGCTGGTGCTGGAACCCGGCGCGGCACAGGAGGCCCGGCCATGAAGCGCATCGTCCTGCCCGCCATGCTCGCCGTGCTGACCTGGCAACCCGCGATCGCGGCCGAGACCCCGCCCCCGCCCGGCCAGCCGCGCGACTTCACGCTGCCGGGCAGCGAGACGCTCGAACTCGACAACGGCCTGAGGATCACCTTCATCGACTACGGCATCGTGCCCAAGGTGACCGTGCTCGCGGTGGTGCGCAGCGGCAACATCGACGACGGGAAGTCGACCTGGCTCGCCGACCTGACCACCGAGATGCTCAAGGAGGGCGCGGGCGGACTGGGCTCGGGGGACATCGCCCGCAGGTCTGCGGAAATGGGCGGCGAGCTGTTCGTGGGCGCGGGCGGCGAGCAGATCTCGGTAGGCGTGTCCGTGCTTTCCGAGTTCGCCAGCGACGCGGCCGCCCTGGTGGCAAAGGTGCTGCGCGAGCCGGCGCTTCCGGAGGACCAGCTGCCCAGGATCGTCGCCAACCTGCAGCGAAGCGTCGCCGTCGCGGCCTCCGACCCCGGCTCCATGGCGGCGCAGGCGCTATACGAGATGCTGTATCCGGGTCACCCCTTCGCGCAGCTGCTGCCGACGCAGGAGCAGCTCGCCTCGTACACCCTCGAGGACGTCCGGCGCTTCTATCGCGACAACTTCGGCGCGCGACGGACGCACGTCTACGTCGCGGGACGCTATGACCGCGCGGCGCTCGAGGCCGCCCTGAAGCAGGCCTTTGCCGACTGGCCGGCGGGTGCGGCGGCCACGGAGAATCCGCCGCAGGCCGGCACCGCCCTGCAGGTCCGGCTGATCGACCGGCCGGGCGCACCGCAGTCGGTGATCAGGCTGGCCGTGGCAGCGCCGGACCCGACGCAACCCGACTACCTCGCCTTCACGGTGATGAACAGCCTGCTCGGCGGGCCGTTCATCTCGCGGATCATGGCCAACCTGCGTGAAGACAAGGGCTACGCCTATTCGCCGGGCACGTCGCTGAACGTGAATCGCCGCGCGGGCCTGTGGACCTTCGATGGCGAGGTCACCACCGCCGACACCGCCGCCGCCCTGGCGGAGGTCTACGGGGAAGTCGAGCGAATGAAGAGCGCGGCGCCCCCGGCGAGCGAGCTGTCGGCGATCAAGAACTACCGGACCGGGCTGTTCGTCATCGGCAACTCGTCCGCGAACGGCGTGCTCGGCCAGCTCGCGTTCGCCGACCTGCACGGCCTGCCCGACGCCTACCTGACGACCTGGGTCGCGCGGGTGAATGCGCTGACGCCGGAACAGGTTCGCGACGCGGCCGCCCATTGGCTGGACCTGTCGCAGGCAACGCTGGTGATCGTCGGCGACCTGTCTGCGATCGAGACAGCCGTACGGGCCCTGCCGCAACTCCAGGGCGCGACCTACCGGTAGGCGCGCCTTCCGGCGAACACGGCCGCGCGGCCTACATAGAGGAATAATTCGGCCCGCCGCCGCCCTCCGGCGTCACCCAGTGGATGTTCTGGCCCGGGTCCTTGATGTCGCAGGTCTTGCAGTGCACGCAGTTGGCCGCGTTGATCTGCAGGCGGCGGCCGCCGCCTTCCGCGTCCACGAACTCGTACACGCCGGCCGGGCAGTAGCGCGACTCCGGTCCGTCGAACTTCGCGAGGTTGTGCTCGACCGGCACCGAGGGATCGCGCAGCTGCAGGTGTACGGGCTGGTCTTCCTCGTGGTGGGTGCTCGACAGGAACACCGATGAGTTGCGATCGAAGGTCAGCACGCCGTCGGGCTTCGGGTAGACGATGGCGGGCATCTTCGAGGCGGGCCTGAGCGTCTCGTTGTCCGCCAGCTTGTGCCTGAGCGTCCAGCCGACCAGGGCGCCCAGCCCCAGGTCGTTCAGCCACATGTGCAGGCCGCCGTGGATCGTGCCCGGCCACAGCCCCCACTTCAGCCCCGGCTTCACGTTGCGGACCTTGTGCAGTTCGGTATGGACCCAGGACCTCCGGAAGGCCTCGGGGTAGCTGGTGAGCTCGTCATGGCCGCGCCCGGCCGCGAGCGCATCGTAGGCCGACTCGGCCGCGAGCATGCCCGTCTTCATGGCGTTGTGTGAGCCCTTGATGCGCGGCAGGTTGACGAAACCGGCGCTGCAGCCGATCAGTGCGCCGCCCGGGAACGCCAGCTTCGGGATCGACTGCAAGCCGCCCTCGTTGATCGCGCGCGCCCCGTAGGCGAGCCGCTTGCCGCCCGCGAAAGTGCCGCGGATCGCCGGGTGCGTCTTGAAGCGCTGCATCTCCTCGAACGGCGACAGGTGCGGATTCTCGTAGCTGAGGTGGACCACGAAGCCCACCGACACGAGGTTTTCGCCGAAGTGGTAGAGGAAGGACCCGCCACCGGCGTCCGGGCCGAGCGGCCAGCCCTGGCTGTGGATGACCTGGCCCGGGTAGTGTTTTCCCGGCGCCACCTCCCAGAGTTCCTTGATGCCGATCCCGTAGACCTGCGGGTCGACGCCGTCGCGCAGCTGGAAACGGGACATCAGCTGCTGCGACAGCGAACCGCGGCAGCCCTCGCCGAACAAGGTGTACCTGGCATGCAGCTCCATGCCGGGCGCGAACGCGTCCTTGGGCTGGCCGTCCCGGCCGACGCCCATGTCGCCGGTGGCGACGCCCTTCACCGCGCCATCCTCGTCGAACAACACCTCGGCCGCGGCGAATCCGGGATAGATCTCGACGCCGAGTTCCTCGGCGCGTTCGCCGAGCCAGCGACAGATCTTGCCCAGGGACGAGATGTACATGCCGTGGTTGCTCATCAGCGGCGGCAGCAGGAAGTTCGGAATGCGGTGGGCCTTGTCCTCGGTCAGGATCAGGAACTGGTCTTCCGTGACCGGCGAGTCGAGCGGCGCGCCCCGTTCCCTCCAGTCGGGAAACAGCTCGGTGATGGCGATGGGATCGACGATTGCGCCGGACAGGACGTGGGCACCCACTTCGGAGCCCTTTTCCAGGACGCAGACGCTGATCTCGCGATCGCCGGCGGCGGCCAGCTGCTTGAGGCGGATCGCCGCGGCCAGGCCGGCCGGCCCCGCGCCGACGATGACCACGTCAAATTCCATCGATTCGCGCTCAGTCACTGCCAGCCTCCGGATCACGGGGATCGCCCATCGGCGTGGGCGAAAACCGTAATTGTATAGTTGTTCCGCAGTTGCGACAGTCCCACGCGTCGCTGCCTCGAGGCGGCCCGAAAGGAGACCCTTCCGAAATGAGCCCCCTCGGAATCAGCCTGCTCATGCTCGTGGCCTTCGCCGGCTTCGCCTGGCTCACCGCGCGCAAGCTGCGGATCGTGGCCAGCCTGCAGCCGGAGCTGCGCTGGGACCATCCCGCGGCGCGCCTCGGGAGCGTGCTCGTCAACGGCTTCCTGCAGCAGCGCATGATCCGGCGCGAGTGGAAGCCCGGGCTGATGCACACGGCCATCTTTCTCGGCTTCATGTCGCTGCTGCTGCGCAAGCTGCAGCTGATCGTGATCGGCTACGACGAGACCTTCGCGGTCACCGGCCTGGCCGGCGGGATCTTCGCGGGGTTCAAGGACATCGTCGAAGTCATCGTGCTTGCCGCGGTCGGCTATGCCTTCTACCGCCGGCTGCTGCTGAAGCCGGCGCGGCTCGAGCCGAATCGCGAGGGAATCCTGGTCCTGTCCCTGATCGCCGCCATCATGGTCACCGACTTTGCCTTCGACGGCTTCCGCTTCGCGCTGCTGTCGGCCACCGATGCCGCCATCGCCCACGAGCGCGCGTTCGCGCCCATCGGCGGGGCGCTGGCCACGCTGTTCGGGGCCTGGCCGGAGTCCACGCTGGAGGCAGGCTACCGGGCGAGCTACTGGCTGCAGATGATCACGGTGTTCTCGTTCCTGGTGCTGCTGCCGGCCGGCGAGCATTTCCACATCGTGACGGCGCTGCCGGCCCTGTTCTTCCGGCGCGGCGGACCGGCCAACGCCGTGCCCGGCATCGACCTCGAAAAACTGATGGCCGACGACACGCCGGAGGGCGCCGTCAAGGTCGGCGCGAAGAACGCAGCGGAGCTGTCCTGGAAGGACGGATTCGACGCCTTCACCTGCACCGAATGCGGCCGCTGCAAGGACGCCTGCCCGACCTTCCTGACCGGCAAGCCGCTGTCCATGAAGTGGGTCAACGACAGCCTGAAGCACCACCTGCTGGAGCATCGCGAGGCGATCCTCGCCGGGGGCGAGGCGGCCGAAGCGCTGCCCCCGCTGGTCCCGGACGTGATCGGCGAGGACACCCTCTGGTCCTGCACGACCTGCGGCTACTGCGAGGCGGCCTGCCCCATCGAGCTCGAGCACCTGCCGCGTTTCTTCAAGATGCGGCAGCATCGCGTGATGATGGACGGCGAGTTCCCCCACGAACTGAAGGCCGTCTTTCACGCCTACGAGGTACAGGGCAATCCCTGGGGACTGCCCGCGGACACGCGCGGCGACTGGGCGCGCGATCGCGGCGTGCCGGTCGCGAAGTCGGCGGAAGACGTCGCGGGCCTCGACTCCCTGTTCTACGTCGGCTCGGCCGAGTCCTTCGACCCCCGCGGCCAGAAGATCGCCAGGGCCTTTGCCGCGATCCTGAAACAGGCCGGCGTCAAGTTCGCCATCCTCGGCCCCGACGAGCCCTCCACCGGCGAGTGCGTGCGCCGCGCCGGCAACGAGATGCTGTTCCAGGAGCTGGCGGCCAAGCTGGTCGAGACGCTCAACGGCCTCGGCGTGACGCGCATCGTCACCTGCGACCCGCACGCCTTCAACTCGCTTGCCAACGAGTATCCCGCCTTCGGGGGGCAGTGGCAGGTGCTGCACCACACCCAGCTGATCGCGCAGCTGATGCAGCAGGGAAAGATCAAGGTCCGGCGCGACGCCGAGCGCGTGGTGCTGCACGATCCCTGCTACCTGGGCCGGCACAACGACGAGTTCGAGGCGCCCCGTGCGGTATTGCGCGGCCTGGTCAAGGATGCCCCGATCGAGTTCCCGCTGAATCGCGAGAAGGCCATGTGCTGCGGCGCGGGCGGCGGCCGGATGTGGATGGAGGAAACCGTGGGCACGCGGATCAACGTCCTCCGGACGGAGCAGGCGCTGGCGCTCTCGCCCACCGTGATCGCGACCGCCTGTCCCTACTGCGCGGTGATGCTGGGCGACGGCCTGAAGGCGCTGGGCAAGGAAGAGACCGTGCGCAGCCAGGACCTCGCCGAGCTCGTGGCCGCCGCGATGGTGACGACCGGGACGGGCGTTTCCTAGCGCCCCGTTCGCTGCGGTCGGCGGGCCGGGGACCGCCCCGCCTGCTGGTTCGCGGGTCCTTGCGCTATCATTGAGCGCCGCTGGACACCGCGATCAATGAGCCACGAAGAACCCATCTGGACCCCCTCGCCGCTGCGGCTCGCGGACGCGAACCTGACCCGCTTCCTGGCCTTTGCCGGCGCCCGCGGGACCGGCGTGACGGACTATGCGGGACTGTGGTCGTGGTCGGTCGAGCGCCCGGCCGATTTCTGGGAAGCGCTGTTCGAATTCTGCGGTGTCGTCGCGGATCGCGGCGCCGGTCCGGTGCTGCTTGACGCCGGTCGGATGCCCGGCGCGCGCTGGTTTCCCGGGACCCGCCTCAATTTTGCCGAGAACCTGCTGCGCCGCTCGGGGCCCGAGCCGGCGATCGTGTTCTGCGACGAGCGCGGGACGCGGCGCGAGGTCTCCTGGGACACGCTGGGCTCCGAGGTCGCGCGCATCGCCGACGGCTTGCGGAGGACCGGCGTCGGCCCCGGCGATCGCGTCGCCGGCTTCATGCCCAACCTGCCGGAGACGATCATCGCCATGCTCGCCTCGGCGAGCATCGGCGCGACCTGGTCCTCCTGCTCGCCGGATTTCGGCCTGCAGGGCGTGCTGGATCGCTTCGGGCAGATCGCCCCGAAGGTCCTGTTCACCGCGGACGGCTACTTCTACGGCGGCAAGACGCTGGACTCGCTGGGCCGGGCCGCGGCCGTGCGCGAGCGCATCGACTCGATCGCGCAGGTCGTCGTGGTACCCAACCGCAGCGACCGTCCGGACATCAGCGGGCTGCCGGGCTCGACGCTGTATGCCGACTTCGGCCGCCCCGGCGCCGGACACGCATTCGAGCGGCTGCCTTTCGATCATCCGCTCTACATCCTCTATTCGTCGGGCACCACCGGCACGCCGAAATGCATCGTGCACGGCGCGGGCGGCACGCTGCTGCAGCATCTCAAGGAGCACCAGCTGCACACGGACGTGAAGCCGGGCGACCGGCTGTTCTTCTACACGACCTGCGGCTGGATGATGTGGAACTGGCTCGCCAGCGGGCTGGCCTCGGGCGCGACGCTGGTCCTGTACGAAGGCTCGCCGTTTCATCCCGACGAGGGCGTGCTGTGGCGGATGGCCGCCGACGAGGGCGTGACGATCTTCGGCACCAGCCCCAAGTACCTGGCGGCCCTCGAGAAGAGCGGCTACCGGCCGCGCGACCGCGGCAGCCTGGCCCGCCTGCGCAGCGTCCTGTCGACGGGCTCGCCGCTGGCGCCCGAGCAGTTCGACTTCGTGCGCGAGGCGATCGGCGCGGACGTGCAGCTGGCCTCCATTTCCGGCGGCACCGACATCGTCTCCTGCTTCGCGCTCGGCAACCCGCTGCTGCCCGTCTACCGCGGCGAGATCCAGTGCCGCGGCCTCGGCATGCGGGTCGAGGTCTGGACCGATGACGGTGACAGCGTCGTGGGCCGCAAGGGCGAGCTGGTGTGCACCGCGCCGTTTCCGTCCATGCCGGTCGCCTTCTGGAACGACCCCGACGGCGAAAAATACCGGGCCGCGTATTTCGAGCGCTTCCCCGGCGTCTGGCATCACGGCGACTATGCGCTGCTGACCGAACGCGGCGGGCTGGTGATCCTCGGCCGCTCCGACGCGGTGCTGAACCCGGGCGGCGTGCGCATCGGCACGGCGGAGATCTACCGCCAGGTCGAGCAGCTCGACGAGGTGCTCGAGAGCGTCGTCGTCGGCCAGGACTGGGAGGGCGATGTCCGCGTCGTGCTGTTCGTCCGGCTGCGCGAGGGACTCGAGCTCGACGAGGAGTTGCGCCAGCGCATTCGCGGCCAGATCCGCGCCAACACCACGCCAAGGCACGTGCCGGCACGCATCGTCCAGGTGACGGAAGTGCCGCGGACGATCAGCGGCAAGGTCGTCGAGCTGGCCGTGCGCAACGTGGTCCACGGCCTGCCGGTCAGGAACACGGACGCGCTGGCCAACCCGGCCGCGCTCGAGCAGTTTCGCGACCGGCCTGAGCTGCGCTCCTGAGCACGCGCGCAAAACAAGGCCCGACAGGCCTGGTCGCGGCCTACCAGCGCGAACTTGCGCTCCACGGCTATGCGGCGGACCCGGCCCAGCGAGCCGCAGTGGCCAGGCTCGAGTCGCTGCGCGTTGAACTGGAACGCAACGCACCCGGCCGGCCCGCCCTGGCCGGCCGGCTGCTGGCGCGGCTGCGCCGGCCGTCCCCACCAGCGGCGATCCGGGGAATCTATCTCTGGGGCGGCGTCGGGCGCGGCAAGACCTTCCTCATGAACCTGTTCCACGCCAACCTGGCGGCGCCTTCCCGGCGCATGCATTTCCATCGCTTCATGCAGGAGGCTCATGCGCTGCTGCGAGCGCAGCAGGACGAGGCGGACCCGCTGCAGCGGGTCGCCGCCGAGATCGCCGCCGACAGCCGGGCGCTGTGTTTCGACGAGCTGGCGGTCGCTGACATCGCCGACGCCATGATCCTGGCCGGCCTGTTCGCCGCGTTGACCGCGCGAGGCGTGACGCTGGTCTTCACCTCCAACTTCGCCCCGCGCGACCTGTACCGCGGCGGCCTGCAGCGCCAGCGCTTCCTGCCGGCGATCGAGCTGATCGAGCGGCACACGGAGGTGCTCGCCCTCGACGGCGACACCGATTATCGCCTGCGGCAGCTGGAACGCGCGCCGCTGTACATCGACGCCACGCGTCCCGATGCGGAGGCCCTGCTCGCCCAGCGCTTCGAGGCCATCGCCGGCCAGGCCGGCGAAGCGGGGGGCGTCATCGAGATCGAGTCGCGCGGGATCCCGGTGCGGCGCAGGTCGGCCGGGGTCGTC
>DATHZW010000229.1:0-2708 GCA_035458405.1 Steroidobacteraceae bacterium
TCACGTGGCCAGGAGCGGTCAGGCACATCGCGTGTGCCTGACGCCGATGCGCTGCGCGACTGGCGTCGTCCCGTCCCGGAAAGCACGAACCGCGATTGAAGAATCGCCGAGCACCCCCCATAATCGGGTCCAGCTGAGACAGGGCGCTCGACTGCCTGAGATGCGTCCCTGAACTTCCTCGATTTGCGCCAGCCCAGAGACGTCATGGCACCAACCGGCCCCATGTCCCCGTGCATCAACATCTGCTCGCTCGACGAGCAGGGCTACTGCCGGGGGTGCTACCGTAGCCGCGAGGAGATCGCGGCCTGGACCTGCATGACCCCCGCGCAGCAGTGGGCGGTGCTGCACGCGACCGAGCAGCGCAGGCAGCCGCCGCCGCGAGCCGCGGCCGGCTGATCACCCAACACGAAATGGAGTCGACAACATGAGTGAAGCTGAAGCCATCCAGCGCATCAAGGACCACCTGGCGGCGTCGCCCGTCGTGCTCTTCATGAAAGGCACGCCCGACTTCCCGCAGTGTGGATTTTCGGCCCAGACCGCTGCTGCGCTGAAGGCCTGCAACGCGAAGTTCGCCCATGTGAACATCTTCGAGGATCCGGAACTCCGGGAGGCCCTGAAGGGTTACTCGAACTGGCCCACCTTCCCGCAGTTGTACGTCAAGGGCGAACTGGTCGGCGGCTGCGACATCGCCGTGGACATGTTCCGCTCGGGGGAACTGAAGGAATTGCTGGAGGATGCCGGCGCGGTCGGCTGAGCGCCGGCGGCAGCCGGCTCAATCGCCGTTCGGATCCTCGGCGGACGGTTCGATCATCGGGTTCGCGTCCCCGGCCGTCACCTTCGGGCCGGCCGCGAGGCGAGCGAGTCCCGCCTCGTAGAGCGGCATGAATTCGTTGCAGATCGCGCAGAACAGGTCGGCTGTGCGCTGGGCGTCGTACGACGCCGAGTGCGCCGCGTCCGGGTCCCAAGCCAGCCCTGCCGCGATCGCGGCCCGGGACAGCACCGTCTGGCCATAGGCGACGCCGGCAAGCGTCGCGGTGTCGAAGCTCGAGAAAGGGTGGAACGGGTTGCGCTTGATCCCGGCCCGGGCAGCCGCGGCGTTGACGAAGGCCAGGTCGAACGAGGAGTTGTGGCCGACCAGGATGGCGCGCGTGCAGTCCTGATCCCGGACACACCCACGAACTTCCTTGAATATCGACGCCAGCGCATCCTTTTCGTGCACGGCCACGCGCAGCGGATGCCACGGGTCGATGCCGTTGACCGCCAGCGAGGCGGGGTCCAGGCGAGCGCCTTCGAACGGCTTCACGTGGTATCGATACGTCTCCCCGCGCTTCAGGGAGCCGTCCGCCTGGATCTCGATCAGCACGGCGGCGATTTCGAGCAATGCGTCCGTGGCCGGATTGAAGCCGCCGGTCTCGACGTCCACCACGACGGGGAGGAAGCCGCGAAAACGCTGGGCGATCCTTTGAAACTTCTCGGAAATCATTGGTGGCCCGGGCTGTCGAGCCGCCAGGAAACCGGGTCGCCGGCGCGGAACGGAACGATTTCGCGATCGCCGAGCGGATAGGTCGCGGGTGGCCGCCACGTCTCGCGCAGCAGCGTGATGCTGCCGCTGTTGCGCGACAGCCCGTAGAAGTCGGCGCCGTGGCGGCTGGCGAACGCCTCGAGCCGGTCGAGGGCGCCGGCCTGTTCGAAGGCCTCGGCATAGAGTTCGATGCCCGCGGGTGCGGAGAACACGCCGGCGCAGCCGCAGGCTGATTCCTTGTCGCCACGTGAGTGCGGCGCACTGTCGGTCCCAAGGAAATATTTCGGGCTGCCAGAGGTTGCGGCTGCGATCAGCGCGGCCCGGTCCGCTTCCCGCTTGAGGACCGGCAGGCAGTAGTGATGCGGGCGCAGGCCGCCGGCGAAGAGGGCGTTCCGGTTGAGCAGCAGGTGCTGCGGCGTGATCGTCGCCGCGACGTTGGCGGCCTGCGAATCGACGAATGCAACGCCTTCGCGGGTCGTGACGTGCTCGAGAACGACACGCAAGGCGGGAAAGCGCTCGACGATCCGCGCCAGCTGCCGCTCGATGAAGACCCGCTCACGGTCGAAGACGTCGACGGCGTCGTCGGTGACCTCGCCGTGCACCTGCAGCACCAGGCCGAGTTCTTCCATGCGCTCCAGCACCGCGAAGGTCCTTTCCAGCCGCGTCACCCCGGAGTCCGAGTTCGTCGTCGCGCCTGCGGGGTAGTACTTCATGCCGCAGACCACGCCGCTGGCGACCGCGCGATCGACCTCCTCGGCCGGCGTGTTATCCGTGAGATACAGCGTCATGAGCGGCTCGAATCCGCAACCAGCCGGCAGCGCTGCGACGATGCGCCGCCTGTATTCCAGCGCCAGCCCGGTCGTGGTTACCGGCGGCCCGAGGTTGGGCATGACGGCTGCCCGGCCGAATCGTTCGGCGGTGAAGCCGACCACCGCGCGCATCGCCGCCCCGTCCCGCAGGTGCAGGTGAAAGTCATCCGGGCGCGCCAGCGTGATCCGGTTCAACGGCCACCGCCGGGAGCGGGCAGCTTCTGGTCGAGCAGCAGCGAGACGGCGAAACGGACGCCGAACCCGGTGATGTCCCCAGGCACGTGGGCGAGCCCGGCGCTGCGTGTGGCGGCGGACAGGTCGACGTGCAGCCAGGGTATGTTCGTCCCGACGAACCGCTGCAGGAACCTTGCGGCGTA
>DATHZW010000230.1:0-3008 GCA_035458405.1 Steroidobacteraceae bacterium
CCGGCCGCCTGGGGGGCGCCCGCGACGCTCTTTGCATACGGGTTTACCGAGACCCGTGGACTGCCTGCGCCGGTCAGTGACCCCCGCTCAGCAGCCCGACGAAGATGGCCACGGCCAGCGCAATACCAATCGTAACCGCGAGGAAGCCGAATACATAGGCTTCCACGAGGTGCTCCCGCAGCGGCGGATCCACCAGCACGGATTCCAGCTGGCCGCTGTCCACCAGCCGCTTGTATTCCAGCGGCCGCTCTTCCTTGAACTTCTCCAGCGGCATCTTGCCGATGAAGATCACCGGATCCATCGGGAAACTCTCCGGCCGCAGGTGCGTGTGGAAGAAGTGGAACAGGAAGATGAATCCCGTCGCCAGCAATGCCTCGTCGCTGTGCACCACATAGGCTGCGTTCAGGATCCACCCGGGCAGGAAACTCGTGGAGAAGTTCGGGAACCAGAGCATCAGCCCGGAGAAGCCGATGATCGCGACGCCCCAGAACACCGCCAGGTAGTCGAACTTCTCCCAGTAGGCCCAGCGGTCCATCTTCGGGCGTGGCCCGAGGTACAGGAAGTACTTCAAATTGCTCCACAGGTCGGTCACGTCGTTGAGCTGCGGGACCATCGAGCGCGGCCCCCACAGGTAGCCCGTTTCCTTCCTGACCAGCATGCCCCACAACATCATCGCCACGTGGGTCCCGAAGTAGCCGAAGGTCACGACCGCCGCCACGCGGTGGAGCCAGGAGACGACCTGGGCCCCGCCCAGTGCCGCCGCCAGCGGCTCGGCCCAGGGCGCGCCGGAGAACTTCAGCGGCAGCCCCGTGGCGGCCAGTGTCAGGAAGCTGAGCACGATCGTGATGTGGAGCGCGATCTGGCCGCGCGAGAAGCGCTTGACGTACTTGCCCGAGCGGCCGTGTGAACTCTTGAATTCGCCGCGCAGCTGCCCGACCAGCGCGCGCTGCAGCCAGAGCAGGTCATGGATGCCGAAGAAGGCGAACACGCCGATCAGCAGCGCGACCATGAAGGTGTAGACCCAGTAGACATAGACGTTGTCTTCCGGGCTCTTCGGGTCATTGTGCGGGTCGAAGGTCAGGAAACCCGGCGTGATCTGGCCCTGGTGGCACTTGCCGCAGGTCGCCGACAGGTTGTCCGGGTGGACGGACGAGCGCGGGTCGCTGGCCATCAGGTTGTGGTGTGGCGTGTGGCAGTCGGAGCACATCGCCGCCGCGCCGCGGCCGATGTCGGTCGCCTTGCCGTGAAAGCTGGCGTGGAATGTGGAGCCTTCCTTCTCATGGCAGTTGCCGCACTCGTGCGGGAACTGCCGGCGCATCTCGACCGACGTCGGGTCTTCGATGTCGTGCGCCTGGTGGCAGTTGATGCACAGCGGCCCGGCCTTGCCTGCGCTCCACAGCTGGCCATGGACGCTTTCCGTCCACTTCGCCAGGATGAATTCATGGCAGCTGCCACAGGTCTCCGGGCTCCTGGCGTGCGAGGTGCGCGATTCGGCGTTGCTCTTGGGCAGGATGTCGTGGCTGCCGTGGCAGTCCGTGCAGGCCGGCGCCGAGTTCAGGCCCTTGACCAGCCGCGCCTTGGCGTGCGAGCTGTGCAGGTAGCCTTCCATCATGTCGCCGTGGCACTGGCCGCAGGTCTGCATCTGGCTGACCGGCGACAGCGGCGCGTCCAGCCCCGGGCGGCGGGGTAGCGTGTGGACGTCGCCGTGGCACTTCTCGCAAGATCCCGCGTCGGCGTCCGGCGCGGCTTTCGACGCATGGACGCTGGTGCGCAGCGTCGCCAGCTCCTCGGCATGGCACTGTTCGCAGTTGGCGACGGGCACGGGTCCCAGGTTGTTCCGCGGATGACGGGTCGTCAGCGCATCCGAATGGCAGGTGGTGCAGTCGAGCCGGCGATGCTTGGACGCCGAAAATTCGGCCTCGTGGACGACTACCGCGCGCCCGTCCCCGGCGGTCAGCGTGTCGTCGTCATGGCAGCCCAGGCACCGGTCGTTGGGGATGCCGCGAGCCTCTTCCTGGGCCAGGGCAGGAGGGATCGATGCCATCGGCAGCAGCAGCATGGCGATGGCGATCTGCGCGCAGGCGCCACGGCACGTGGTTCCGATGGCCCGGAGCCCGAGGATCCAGTTCCTGTTCAAGATGCTCTCCCTGGAACGGCCGGCAGTCCTGTCGCGCGGCGACAGATGACGCTGTCGGGCCCGCTAATTTCCTCGATCGCACACTCACGGCAAGGCAACGCCTGCCGCGGCTGCCATGCTCGAGGAACCGGGATCTTTGTACCGAATTTTCCTGCAGTGCATCAATGTGGGAAAGCCGTAGTTTCAGGCGGCTTACCAAGCCGGCAAGCCGCTGGCTCGCAAGGCGGGAAGGCGGCCGTCGCGGACGACCGACGGCGGCTCAGCTGCCGTGCTTGAAGACTTCCACCGAGAGGCTGACCGATCGCTGCTCGCCGGGCGCAAGCGCCCCGACGCCAACCACCTTGCGGGCCAGCTCCTCGCCGCGGTCGTCGCGAATCACGACGACCACCGAGTATTCCCAGGGCTCGCCCGCCGGCGGGTGACGAAACGAGCCCTCGATGCCGAGCGCGACCTCGCCCTGTTCCGCACGGTCCTCGGTCTTGCGCGAGTCGAAGCGCAGGTGATGGCGGCACGCCGGGCAGACGGCCGCGCTCTCCAGGATCGTCGCACGGCAGTGCGGACAGGAGCGCGTCCTGCCGGCCGCCTGGGGTCGCACGCTCATCGCGCGCCCGCCGTACTACTTGCGCTCGACGGGGCGGGGGTTCCCGGTCTCGTTCCAGCCGAACTCCGCGCGGCCGCGCATGCGCGCGCCGGCTGCGACCGACAGCGAGCCTGCCGCGACGTCGCCGTTGATGACGCCGGTCTGCTGAAGTTCGACCCGCTGCGCCGACTCGATATTGCCCTCGAGTTCCCCGCCGACGACGACGGAACCGGCACGGACCGCACCGCTGAGGTGGGCGCCCGGCTCGATGGTGAGGGTGCCGTCGACCTG
>DATHZW010000231.1:0-4785 GCA_035458405.1 Steroidobacteraceae bacterium
GCGCAGACGCCGTTGCCGGGCGCCCGCAGCGTCTGCCCGTGGGGATCGTGACAGTCCGAGCAGGTGACGCCCTTCGCCGCCATCCTGCTGGTGAGGAACGAGCCGTAGTTGTAGACCTCGTCGCGCATCTGGCCGTCGGGCCAGTACAGCCCCGGCTCGATCAGCGCCGGACGGAAGGCGTCGTGCAACGGCTGGCCGGCCGCGTGATCATCGGAGAACTGGCCGCGCCGGGCATGGCAGCGTGCGCAGACCTCGATCTCCGTCGACGTCGCCCGGGCAACGGACCGGCGGGCGCTCCCGGTCTCGGGATCGAGGAGCCAGCTGACGCCGTGCCGTTCATCGAGCCGGGCCACCAGCCCATTCCCGCCGTCCTCACCCTCGCCACCCGCCCAGGCCACGTGCGCCTCGCCCGGGCCGTGGCAGGCCTCGCAGGCGACGTTGATTTCCGACCAGGTCGTGTCGAAGGAATCGCTCCCGGCGTCGTAATTCTTGCGCAGGTTGGTGGAGTGGCAGTCCGCGCACTGGTAGTTCCAGTTCTGGTCGATGCCGGTCCAGTGCAGCGGATTGCCCGGGCCGATGTCCTGGCCGGGGTAGAGGTGAAACCAGCGCTGGCCGCCCTCAGCCGCCGCACGGGCATCCCAGGCGATGGTCAGCGACTGCAGCCGGCCGCGCGGAAACTCGACCAGGTACTGCTGCAGCGGATCGACGCCGAAGGTGTAGCGGACCGTGAAGTCCTGCAGCCTGCCGTCCGGGCCGTCGGTCCGGACCTTGAATGCCTCTCCGTCACGAAAGAAGCGGGACTCGACGCCCGCGCGAGAGAACACGGCGCCATTGAAGTCGCCCGCGACCGTGGCCGGCGTGGCGTCTCGCATCGCAAGCGCGTGCTGCGAGCCCTGCCAGGCCGAATATTCAGCGTCATGGCAGCCGGCGCAGGCCGCGCTGCCCACGTAGGCGGGCGCCGCTGCGCTCACCGCCGTCTGCCGTGGTTCGGCGGGCGGCTGGCCGCGAAAGAAGAGCACCACGCCAATCACAACGGCGATGCCGAGCCCGGCCGCCGTGATTTGAAGCTTGTTCATGGCCGGTTCACCCGGCTACGTCGATGCAATTGCGGCCTGCGGCCTTGGCCCGATAGAGCGCGGCGTCCGCCTCGGCGAGCAGCCGCTCCGCCTGCGCCTTCACGTCGACGCGTTCGTCCACCGGCGAGAAGACCGCGATGCCTGTCGAGAACGTGATCAACTGGCTCGTCCCCGGACCGATCTGGACCGGCGAGGACGACACCGCCTGCATGATCCGCCGCGCGACCAGCGCCGCCTCGGCCGCGCCCGCGCCGGGCAGCAGCAGAGCAAACTCGTCGCCGTCGAAGCGCGCCGCGGCGTCGCTTTCCCGGATCTGCGCATCGATCCTCATCGCCACTTCACGGATCGCGGTATCGCCGCCGACGTGACCAAAGCGGTCGTTGACCTCCTTGAAGCGGTCGAGGTCGATCATCAGCACCGCAAGGGGCGAATTCCTGCGCCGCGCCATGGCGACCTCCTCCCGCAGGCGCGACTGCAGGTAGCGCCGGTTGTGCCATCCGGTCAGGTAGTCGGCCAGCCCGGCGCGAACCAGCCGGGCGCGGTTGCAGGCACTGTCGAACGCGAGTCCCGCGACGGCGCCGAGATGAGCGAGAAAGTCGCCATCCTGGCCGCGCGTAAAGCGGGCCGGATCGGCGCTGCCAAGATTGAGCGTGCCGGCCAGCCGCTCGCCGCGCATCAGCGGCAGGATGGCGACGCTGGCAAGCCCGGCGATGCCGGGAAACAGCAACTGATGATCCGGGCCGACATAGGGCCCAAGCCAGGGTCTTGCCAGCGAGTGCATCTGCGGCGCAAGCGCGACGATGCTGTCGGTGAACAGCACGCCGTCGAAGCTGTGCGGCTCGTGCCCGTCGCCCAGCAGCAGGTGGCGGATCTCGTGCTGCGGGTCTTCCACGACCAGCGTGGCCGCCTCGACGCCGAGGGACGCGCGCAGCCCCCCCACCATCACGCCCAGCAGCTCCGGCAGCGACCGCGCCTCGATGAGCGACAGCTCGCGCGCCCGCGCGCTCCTGGAGGGTCCGTTGTCGTCCGCGGCCGGCGGCGCCTCGGGGCGGTTCATCCGCGCACCGCCGCCCGGCCTTCGACATAGGCCCGGCCCTTCCGCATCAGGTCCGCGAACCCCGCCTCGTCGCCGCTGGCCACCAGCTGTCGCAGGCGCTCGACGGCCGTCGCCAGCGCCTCCAGGGACTCGCCGCCAAACTCGTTGAGCCGCTGGATCTCGTAGTACAGGGCCGGACTCTCGGCGGAGACCCGCGACGCCACGTCGAACTGCGCATCGAAGGTCGTGCTCGACAGCCGTGCGAGCCGGGGGGCGGCCTCGCCGCTCTCGGCCAGCGCCGTGAAGAAGGCGATATTGACCGCGTGGGACAGACCCAGCACATAGGCAATCAGGCGGTCGTGGTCATCCAGCGTCGTCACGACCTGCGCCGCCATCGTCGGCGCGAACAGCTCCTGGGCTTCGCGCACCGCGGCCGGGTCGCCGAGGTCCACGTGCAGGACGTGTCGTCCTGACAGCAGTTCCGTGTCCGGGCCGAACATCGGATGGATCGATGCCGTCCTGACCCCGGCGGCGACCAGCGCCTCCAGCCCGGACCGCAGCGGGGTCTTGAGCGAGCCGATGTCGAACACCAGCCCGCCCGGCCTGCGCGCGGCCAGCTCGCCGAGCACCCTGCCGGTGACCCCGAGCGGCGTCGCCACGACGATCAGGTCCTGGTCGAGCCCGGAAGCCCGCCAGTCCTCGAGATGCGCGTAGCCCGCCGGCGCCCCGCCCGGATCCGCGATCTCGATCGCGAATCCCTGGGAAGCGAGAAAGTCGGCGAACCACCGGCCCATCTTGCCGCCGCCGCCGATGATCAGCGCGCGCCTGCCCGCGCCATGGCCCTCAGCCGCCACCAGCGCCTGCTCCTGGGTCGTCAGCGACGATCGAATGAGCAGGCGCAGGATCTGCTCGGCCACCGCCGGCGGCACGCCCAGGCGCTCCGCGGCGGCCCGGGCGTTCAACAGCACATCCCGCTCGCGGGCGTAATCGCGGGTCGGGTGGCCGGTCGAGCGCTTCACGCGCGCGATGTCCTGCGACAGTCGCTGGCGCTCTGCGACCAGCTGCAGCAGCTCCGTATCGATGCGGGTCAGGCGGTCACGCAGTGCGCCAAGGTCCATGCGGGATTGCTTCCATGTGTCGAGGGAACCGTTTTAGCCGCCCAGCCGCGGCGCCGCAACCGCGGACTTCACTCACCCTGCGGCGGGGCTCAGGAACCTCAGCACCGCCTCGTTGAAGGCCTCCGGCGCGTCCAGTTCGGAGCGGTGGCGGCTGCCCGGCAGCATCACCACCCGCGCGTCGGGTATCAGCGCCGCCCAGCGGCGCTTTTCGTGGATGTCGGTGTAGTCGTGCTCGGCGCCGATCACCAGCGTCGGCGACGCGATCGATCCGAGCCGGTCCTCGGCATTCCACCGGACCAGCGAGCGGATCGAGGCGATGTACACCCAGCGGCTGGTGTGGCTCGCGCGCTGCATCAACCGGCGGCGCAGCCGCTCCTGGTGCGGCGCCGGGAACACGGCCTTGCCGAACATGCGGGCGACGCCGCCCACGCCGAAGAGGGCAGCCAGCAGCAGCCGCGACAGGCCCATGTAGCGACGCTGCCAGCCGCGCAACTCGAAACTCGGGGCGGTATTGGCCAGCACCAGGGAAGCCACCCGCTCCGGCCTCGTCAGCGCCAGCTCCATCGCGATCGCCCCGCCCATGGACAGGCCGACGACGTGGGCCCTTGGCAGCCCCAGCGCCTGGAGCAGCGCATCCGCGTCGCGCGCGTGCTGCTGGATCGTGTACGGCTCCTGCCTCTCGCTGCCGCCGAATCCGCGCAGGTCGGGCGCAACCACCCGGAAGTGCCGGCAGAATTCAGGGACCTGCCTGCGCCAGTCGTCCCGGCTGCCGCCGAGCCCGTGCAGCAGCAGCAGGCCCGGGCCCTGCCCCGCGACCTCGCAGGCGATCCTGACCCCGTTGACGACGACGTGCTGCATGGTGTGCGCGCAAGCTATCGCGAACCGGCCTCCAGTGCACGCATCCTGAATCCGCGCTTACCCGGAGTGACGCCGTCCGCGCCGAGCCGGTAACATCGCTGCATGCGCACCCTGGTGCAGAACCTGCCGGACCCGCTGCCGCTGGACCCCATGCCACTGGCCTCGACGTGGCTGGCGCAGGCCTGGGACGAGCAGGTCCAGCCGAATCCCAATGCCATGACCCTGGCCACCGTCGGCGAGGATGACCGGCTGTCGGCCCGCGTCGTGCTGTGCAAGGACATCGTCCCCCAGCCCGGCTACCTGGTCTTCTACACCAATTACGAGTCCCGCAAGGGGCGCGAACTCGAGGCCAGGCCGCGTGCGGCCGCCGTTTTCCACTGGGACACGATGTTCCGCCAGCTGCGGGTCGAGGGGCTGGTCGTGCGCTGTCCGGACAGCGAAAGCGACGACTATTTCGCCTCCCGTTCCTGGCGCAGCCGGCTGTCGGCCTGCGCCAGCAGGCAGAGCCAGGCCATCGCGTCGCGCCAGGCGCTGATCGGCCAGCTGCGCGACACGGCCGCCAGCCTCGGCGCGCCCGATCCGCTGACGGCGCCGGCCGACGACCAGGAGCCCGACTTTCACGTGCCGCGCCCCGCCGACTGGGGCGGCTACCGCCTGTGGGTCGACGCCATCGAGCTCTGGGTCGAGGGCGAACACC
>DATHZW010000232.1:0-7506 GCA_035458405.1 Steroidobacteraceae bacterium
CCGGCCGCCTGGACGGCCCGTGCCGAACCTTCGGCCAGTGCCTGCAGGTTGTCACCGGCACCCTTGGCCATGGCTTCGAATCCCGGCAGCTCCCGCAGGGCGGCGCCGCCGCCGGGCGCCGCGACCGCGTCTCCGGTCGCCGCAAGCACACGGCCGAGCTCGTCGCGCGCCTCGCCGGCCCAGGTCTTGAGTTCCGTCGCCGTCGCCCGCCCGCTCAGCACGGCGTCGATGCCGTCGAGCAAGGTCCTCCAGACGGGGTCCTCGCCAAGCCGGTGGGCGCTCTGGCTCGACAGCAGGTCGAAGGAGGCGCGGCCCGCATCCGCCTCGTCCAGCACCGTCGCCAGCGAGGCGCGGGCGTCGGCCAGGCGCGACATCGCCTTCTCGTCGCCGGCGGCGGCATCCGGCGCCAGCGCCGGCAGCGCCGCGCTGATACGCGTCAGCTCGGCGACGTGGCGCTGGTACAGCCTGTCGTTCTCCTGCATGCGGCCGGACAGCACCAGCAGCGCCGCGGCGAGCGCAAGCAGGGCCAGGCCGACGCCCATCAGCAGCGGCAGCGTCTTCCCTGCCCTTTGCCTGTCCAGGTTGTTAGGCATCTGCTTGCTTACCCCACTGGCGCCTTCGCCTCATGTCGATCCCTGCAGGAATGCCGGACTCTCGACCAGCTTCCTCAAGCTGAAAACGGGCCATGCCTCGGTCCCGCGCCGGAAAGATCCGGCCAGGTAGCGCTCGCAGCGAATCACGGTCGGCGGCGGCTCCGCGTGAAAATCCTGCTCGTTGAAACGCCTGAAGCCGAGCACTTCGTCCACCAGCAGCCCCGCGGGAATCTCGCGGTGGTTGACCACGATCACGCGCGTGTTCCGGCCCGCCTGCGTTTCGCCGCTGCCGAGGTACTGCCTGAGATCAATGACCGGCAGCAGCTGGCCGCGCACGTTGGCCAGCCCCTTGATCCACTCCCTCGACCCCGGCACCCGCGTCAGCGGCGCCGGGACTCCCATGATCTCCCTTGCCTCGTCGCGGGCGACCAGGAAGGTCTCGCCGCCGAGCCGGAAAGCGACGCCGATCCAGGCCTGGCCCGCCGCGGATTCCCGCGCGCCGGCCGCGGCGGTCTTGGCGCGGCTCTCGAGTTCGAGCAGCAGCTCGAACGGCCGGTCCCTGAGCGACTTGAGGCTCGTTGCAGGCTGCATCACCTCAGCCCGCCAGCAACGCCGCCTGCGCCTTCTCCAGAAGCTGGGCCGGCGTCACCGGCTTGACGATGAAATCGACGGCTCCCTGCCTCATGCCCCACACGCGGTCACTCTCCTGGCTCTTGCTGGAGACCATGATCACGGGTATCGAACGCGTGGCGGGATCGTTGCTGAGCGCACGGGTGGCCCGGAATCCGTCCATGCCGGGCATGACGATGTCCATCAGGATCAGGTCGGGGTGCATTTCGCGCGCCTTGCGCAGCGCTTCTTCGCCATCGGCCGCGACTTCCACGCTGAATCCGGCCTTCTCCAGGGCCTGGGTCATCTGGAAAACCTCGGTCGGCGAGTCGTCAACGATCAGGATGAGCGCCATGGACTTCTCCAGAAACCGGCCGTCAACGGCTGACGTGCTGCTCGATTGCAGAAAGCAGCTCGTCGCGCGTGAACGGCTTGGTCAGGTAATGTTCCGAGCCCACGATGCGGCCGCGGGCCCGGTCGAACAGCCCATCCTTGCTCGAAAGCATGATGACGGGGATCGAGCGGAATACTTTGTTGTGCTTGATCAGCGAGCAGGTCTGGTAGCCGTCGAGTCGCGGCATCATGATGTCCACGAACACGACGTCCGGCTGGTGGTCCGCGATCTTGGACAGGGCGTCGAAGCCGTCCACCGCGGTAAAGACCTCGCAACCCTCCCTGGCAAGCAGCGTTTCCGCCGTCCGCCGGATGGTCTTGCTGTCGTCTATGACCAGCACTTTCAGCCCCTGAAGCCGGCTTGTGGTGCTAACCGCGGCTGCGCTTTCCATCGATAACCTCCGGCCCCGCCGGCTTTGCGGCCGGGCATTCGCTTGCCACACCTGAACACGCCCCCTGGGCCCGTCGCCGGAGCAGCAACTTTTTAACATATCGGCACCCCGCCCGCTACGAGAGACAACACCCCCGATGCGGGCCGGAGCCCAGGTACAGGTGTACTATGTCGCCACCCCCTGGGGGGGTCGATGCGCGTCACATTCCGGTAAATCCGTCCCTCCCGGAGAGCAAAAATGGCCCTGCGACCACGGCTCGCCGTGCTCATGGACCCCATCGGGTCCATCAACCCCGCCAAGGACTCGACCCTGGCGATGATGCTGGCTGCGCAGGAGCGCGGCGCCGAGCTGTCCTGTTTCGAGCAGCGGGACCTGTGGGTTCGGGATGGACGGGCGATGGCCAGGCTGCGGCCGGTGACCGTCCGTGACGACCTCCGCGACTGGTACTCGCTCGGCGAGGCCGTCGTCACCCGGCTGGCGGACGTCGACGTGGTCCTGATGCGCAAGGACCCGCCGTTCGACACCGAGTACGTCTACACCACGTACCTGCTGGAGCGGGCCGAGGTCGACGGCGCGCTGGTGGTCAACCGGCCGCAGGGCCTCCGGGACATGAACGAGAAGGTCTACACGGCCTGGTTCCCGGAATGCTGCGCCCCGACGCTGATCACCCGCGACATGCGGGACATGGCGGCATTCATGGCCGAGCACGGCCGGGTGGTCTGCAAGCCCCTGTACGGCATGGGGGGCAAGTCCATCTTCGTCCTCGACGCGGGCGACAAGAACGCCAACGTCGTCTTCGAGGTGCTGACCGAGCACGGACAGCGTTACGCGATCGTCCAGCGCTACATCCCCGACATCGTCCAGACGGGCGACGCCCGGATCCTGCTGATTGACGGCGAGCCGGTCGAGTACGCCCTGGCCCGCATCCCGCCGGCCGGGGACAACCGCGGCAACCTCGCCGCCGGGGCCCGCGGAATAGGCCGGCCCCTGGACGAGCGCGACCGCTGGCTATGCTCGCAGATCGGCCCCGTCATGCGCGAGCGCGGCATGATGTTCGTCGGCCTCGACGTCATCGGCGGCTTCGTCACCGAGATCAACGTCACCAGCCCGACCGGCATCCGGGAACTGCAGAAGCAGTTCAAGATCGACATCGCCGGCAAGCTGGTCGACGCCGTCCTGCGGCGCCTGGGGCCCAACCGCGACTGACGGTGCCAGGCGCCTCACGGTCCGGCCGTGAGTGCGGCGCGTATAATGCGCGGGATGGCCGAAGCAGATATCGCCACCGAGAAGACGTCGGTCGACGACCGCCTCACGGTGATGGTCTTCCTGGCCGGCCTGTTCCATCTGATCCTCATCCTCGGCCTCTCGTTCTCGGCCCCGAGCCCGACAGACCCGTCGACCTCGACGCTCGAAGTGCTGCTCGTCAGCGAGGCGCTGCCCGAATCGTTGAAGAACGACCAGGCGCGCTACCTGTCGCAGCGGACCCAGCAGGGCGCCGGCAACATGCAGGACAGCGCGCGGTCGCAGACACCCGCCCAGTCCAATGCGCCGATCGACCAGCCGGGAGAGGCGCAGGGACTGAGCGATCAGGAAGGCCGGTCCGACCTGGCCGGCGGCCAGTCCGACTCGATCACCGCGTCGGGCGTCTCGCGGCGCGAGATCTTCGCAGCGGATGCCGACGAGCCGACGGACCTGGCCACCGACACGGCGCGCCAGCTGATCGCCGGGGCCGACACGAACCTGCCGTCCGTCGACGACGACCCGGAATTGCTGCTGAAGGGGCCGTCGCGACGAGAGCTCATGGTGACGCCCAGCACCCGTGAATCGACCGTCGCCGTCTATCTCGACGCCTGGAAGCGCAAGGTCGAGCGCGTCGGCACGCTGAACTTCCCCAACCAGGCCCGCCGCAAGGGCATGAGCGGCAATCCGGTCCTCGAGGTCGCGCTGTCCTCCGACGGCCAGCTGGCCGAGGTCCGCGTCCGCAAGTCCAGCGGTTATGCCGAGCTCGACCGGGCCGCCATCGACATCCTGCGCCTCGCCGCGCCGTTTGAGCCGTTTTCGCGCCAGATGGCCATGCAGCACGAGACGCTGCGTTTCGCCTACGAGTGGCAGTTTGTCGGCGGCGAGCTCTCCGGATCCTCGGTGAGGGTGCCGGCCGGCACGCGGTGACCGCGCAGCGGCCCCGCTTTTGACCCCCGGGGTCGGCACGCCGATACTATGAGCATGGCTGAGCATCACTACCTGACGAACCAGCTCCTGATCGCGATGCCTTCGCTGGCGGATCCGAATTTTTCGCAGACGGTGACGCTCGTTTGCGAGCACACGGACAAGGGGGCCCTGGGGGTCATCCTCAACCGGCCCCTCGACATGCGCCTCGGCGAGGTCCTCGACCAGCTGTCGCTGCCGAACCGGAACCCGCGGCTGGCGGAACAGATGGTGCTGCGCGGCGGCCCCGTCCAGCCGGACCGGGGCTTCGTCCTGCACCACCCGACCGGCAGGGAATGGGACTCGACGCTCGAGGTCTCCGACGGCCTGCACGTGACGACATCCCGGGACATACTCGAGGCCATGGCCCGGGGCGACGGCCCGACAGAGGCGACGATGGCGCTCGGTTACGCCGGCTGGGACGCCGGCCAGCTCGAGGACGAGTTGCTGCAGAACTCCTGGCTTACCGCGCCCTGCGACGACAGCATCGTGTTCAGCGTCCCGTTTGAACAGCGCTGGCAGGCCGCGGCGCGGCTGCTCGGTGTGGACCTGGCGCGTATCAGCCACGTCTCCGGCCGCGCCTGACCGACGTGTCAGGCCAGGCGGCCCCCACCGTCCTCGCCTTCGACTACGGTCTCAAGCGGATCGGGGTGGCGGTGGGCAACGTGCTGACGGCGACCGCCGAGCCGCTGCAGGTGCTGCGCGCGCGCCAGGGTGAACCCGAATGGGCCGAGATCGACCGGTGCATCGCCGCCTGGCATCCCGGCATCCTTGTCGTCGGCGTTCCTTATAATATGGACGGCACCGCCGGCGGGCTGACCGAGCGGGCGAAGTCCTTCGCGGCGGCGCTCGGCAGCCGGTCGGGCCTTGCGGTGGAAATGGTCGACGAGCGGCTGTCTTCGCGCGAAGCCGAGGAGACGTTGCGACAGAAGCGCCGTGACGGCAGCCTGGCGAGACGCGTGAGGCGCGAGGACATCGACATGGGCGCCGCCTGCGTGCTGCTCCGGCAATGGCTGGAGGGACGTCCGGGCTGACGGCCGCAAAACGGGATGGAAATCATGCAGCCTTTCACTCAGTTTGACGCACAGGGCGGGCTCCGCCACCTGATCACGCTCGAGGGCCTGGACGGCGACCTGCTGCGCGAACTGCTCGACCGGGCCCAGCACTACGCGATCCGGCCGGGCGAAATCCGCATCCACGGCAAGGAACTGCAGGGCTTCACCGTCGCCAACCTGTTTACCGAGCCTTCGACAAGGACACGCTCGTCGTTCGAGCTGGCCGCGCTGCGGCTCGGCGCCGACGTGATCAACCTCGACCTCATGCTTTCCTCGCGCGTCAAGGGCGAGTCCATGCTGGACACGATCTACACGCTGCAGGCAATGCAGGTCGACGTCTTCGTCATCCGCGACGCGCAGTCCGGCGTGACCCAGTACGTCGCCGAGCACGTCGACG
Organism: Steroidobacteraceae bacterium; assembly: GCA_035458405.1. Lineage (GTDB taxonomy): Bacteria > Pseudomonadota > Gammaproteobacteria > Steroidobacterales > Steroidobacteraceae > SG8-30. Next base: position 5,645 of record DATHZW010000232.1, read on the forward strand.
GGCACGTCAGCGTGGTCTCCGGGGGCGAGGCCAACCTGACGCACCCCACGCAGGGCCTGCTCGACGCGCTGACCATCCACCAGTACAAGGGCGGCTTCCGCGACCTGGTCGTCGCCGTCGTCGGCGACATCCGCCATTCGCGGGTCGCGCGCTCGGCCTGGCGGGCGCTGACCACGCTGGGGGTGGGCGAATTCAGGCTGGTAGGCCCCGATGAACTGATGCCGGCGCCCGAGGAGTTCCCCGGGGCCACCCGCTTCGACTCGCTCGAGGAAGGGATCGACCACGCCGACGTCGTGATGATGCTGCGCATCCAGAACGAACGCATGGAGCAGGCGCGCGTGCCCGATGCGGACCGTTACTTCGAGCGCTACGGCCTGACGGCGGAGCGGCTGAAGCGCGCGCGTCCGGAGGCGATCGTGATGCATCCGGGGCCGATGAACCGCGGCGTCGAGATCGCCTCCGAAATCGCCGACGGCCCGCAGTCCGTCATACGCCGCCAGGTCGCCAACGGCGTCGCCGTCAGGACCGCCGTTCTCTCGCACCTGGCAGAGGCGCGCAGGAAGAGGTCCTGATGGACGCGACCGCGAGGCCCCATCGAGGCACGATCTTCGTCGAGGACGCCGAGGTCCTCGCGCAGGAGCACTTCGACGCCGACCAGCACGTGCTGCGCCTGCACGCGCCGAAGTGCGCGAGCGGCGCGACACCCGGCAGTTTCGTGCACGTCACCTGCGGTCCGGAAATCCCGATGCGGCGGCCGCTGTCGATCATGCGGGCGAGCCCGCGCGAGGGCTGGATCGACGTCCTCTACAAGACCGTCGGGCACGGCCTCGCCTCGCTGTCGCAGCGCCGCGCCGGCGAGCGGGTTTCGAGCATGGGGCCGATCGGCAAGGGCTTCACGCCCCATCCCGGGCGACGGCGCAGCTTGCTCATCGGCGGCGGCGTCGGCATCCCCCCCATGGTGTTCCTGGCGGAGACGCTTGCGGCCGATCATGCCCGGGGCTGGCAGCCGCTGGTCCTGATGGGCTCGGAAGTGCCCTTTCCGTTCACGCCGCGACCCTCGACCATCCTGGTCCCCGGCATCCCCGACGGCGCCATCGCCTGCATGCCGCTGCTCGACGGCTGGGGCGTGCCGAGCCGCCTCGCGACGCTGGCCGGCTACCCGGGCTGCTACCACGGCTACGTCACGCAGCTCGCGTCCGAGTGGCTGGGCTCGCTGTCGCCGGACCTGCGCGCCGAGGTCGAGGTCTTCGCCTGCGGCCCGACGCCCATGCTGAAGGCCTGCGCGGCCGTCGCCCGCGACTTCGGCCTCCCCTGCCAGGTGTCGCTCGAGGAGTTCATGGCCTGCGCCGTGGGCGGCTGCGCCGGCTGTACGGTGCTGGTGCACACGCCCGAGGGCCCGGCGATGAAACGGGTCTGCGTGGACGGGCCCGTGTTCGACGCCGAGACGGTGTTCCCCGCAGCGGCATGAACGATCACCGCTGGTGCCTGGCACCCGAAAGGCGCCAGGCAGCGTTCGCGGTATCCGGCTAGCCGAAGTTGATCCGCGCCTCGAGGTTGGTGCGCGAGTCGGCGTTGCTGAGCGCCTCCTCGAGATCGATGCGGTTGTCCTTGAACAGCCTGAGCAGCGCGGTGTCGAAATTCTGGATGCCCAGTTCGCTGGACGTGAGCATCGCCTCCTTCACGCCGATCACGTCGCCCTTCTTGATCAGGTCCTGCATGTGCGGCGTGTTGATCATCACCTCGACGGCCGCACAGCGCCGGCCGTTCTTGCCGCGCACCAGGCGCTGCGAAACGATCGCACGCAGGTACTGGGACAGGTCCAGGTTGATCTGCGCATGCTGGTCGCGCGGGAACATGTTGAT
>DATHZW010000233.1:0-3971 GCA_035458405.1 Steroidobacteraceae bacterium
ACGTTCGTCCAGATATTCGTCAACCATTGCCCTTCACCATCCTGTCGCAGGCCGCCGGCGGCGGCCCGATCTGCTGCAACCCCTGTTCGCTCAGGACAACATCGCCCTGACCCGCGCGGGAACGTCAGTCCATGCGCACTCTTCCTGCTGGGCGTCGGACCTTAGCGGCTTGATCGCGGCCGACTGCCTGCCCACCTCGTCGTCACCCATTATCACCGCCAGCCCGGCGCCACTGCGGTCCGCCCGCTTGAGCTGCGACTTGAAGCTGCCGCCACCGAGATGGACCGCGATCCGCAGCCCGGCGAGCGCATCGCGCCACTGCTCAACCACGGCCAGCCCGAGCTGCGCCGCGCGTTCGCCGACCAGCACCACATAGACCTGCGGGGCGAGGTCGGGCGGCGTGACGCCCGACACACGCATGAGTTCGGTGACGCGCTCGATCCCGAGCGCCCAGCCGATGGCCGGCGTGGGCTCGCCCCCGAGCTGCGCAACCAGCCCATCATAGCGACCGCCCGAGCAGACGGCATCCTGGGCGCCCAGCGCGTCGGTGGTCCACTCGAAAACCGGGCGGGTGTAGTAGTCGAGGCCGCGTACCAGGCGTGGATTGACCGTGTAGGCCACGCCGCAGGCGTCCAGGTGCCGCTGCAGGCCCTCGAAGTGCGCGCGGGACTCGACGTCGAGGTGCTCGGCGATCTGCGGGGCACCGTCGATCAGCTCGCGCATCGCGGGATTCTTGGAATCGAGGATCCGCATGGGATTGCCGCCCAGCCGACGCAGGCTGTCCTCGTCCAGACCGCTGCGATGGGCCTCGAAGTAGGCCACCAGCAGGTCCCGGTAAACGCGCCGCGACTCGGGCGTGCCCAGCGAGTTGATCTGCAGGGAGACCCGTTCGATGCCCAGCGCGCGCCAGAGACGCGCGGACAGGAGGATCATCTCGGCGTCGACGTCGGGCCCGTCGTAACCGAGGGCCTCGCAGTCGATCTGGTGGAACTGGCGGTAGCGGCCCTTCTGCGGCCGCTCGTAACGGAACGCCGGCCCCGAGGTCCAGAGCCGGTGCTTCTGGTTGTGCAGCAGGCCGTTGCTGATGGCCGCGCGGACGAGCACCGCGGTGATTTCGGGCCTCAGGGTCAGGCTGTCGCCGCCACGGTCGGGGAAGGTGTACATCTCCTTCTCGACGATGTCGGTGAACTCCCCGATGGAGCGCTTGAACAGCTCGGTGTGCTCGACCAGCGGCACCCGCACTTCCTGGTAGCCGTAGGCGCCGAGCAGGTCGCGCGCCGCCTGCTCGAGGAACTGCCAGTAGGGCATGTCCTCGGCGAGCACGTCGTTCATGCCCCGGACGGGTTGCAGCGTCCTGGCGTCCATCAGGAGTCGCGCGCCCCGCCAGCGCTGCCGGCGACGGTTCCCGAGGCCGCGATCGACACCGTCGCGGCGTTGCGCATCAGCAGGCCGGCCGGGATCGAGACCGGCCGGCCGTTTATGTGAGCGTTGACCGCCGGGGCGTTCCCCAGCACGACCCGCCAGGGGGCCGGGCCCCGGAACGAGCGGTATTCGCCTGCCTCGACCAGCTCGAAGGCCAGCCGGGCGCCGCCGGCATCGTAAACTTCGAGCCAGCACGGCCCGGAGAAAGCCAGCATCAGGCGGCCGGATTCCCGCGTCTCAGTCGAGCCGGTTTGCTGCATCGCGGGCTCGGCAGCGGGCTCGCCGGCGGGCGCCGCCTCGGGCGGCATGGCGGGACCCGGCACGTCCGGTTGCGGCGCGCCCGGCGAACCGGGGGCTGGCGCCTCGAGCTGTTCCGTCGCCGGCGCGCTCTCGGACTGCGGCGCCGGCGGCGTCGCGGACCGTCCCTGCCAGAACCACCAGCCGGCCGTGGCGATCACGGCGGCGGCCACGACGATCAACCACGGCTGCCAGCGCCAGCGGCGCCGGTGCTCGCTCTCCACGTGCGTATGCGCACTGGCCGGCGGGATCAGCGACGACTCGACGACCCGGCTCGAGGAGGCGTCATAGTCCCGCAGCAGCTCGTCCGCGGGCTGCCCCAGCAGCGAGGCGTACTTGCGCAGGTGCCCGCGCGCGAACACCGGCGGGCCGAGCACCTGGTAGCGGCCCTCTTCCATCGCCAGGATGACCTCCGGCGTCAGCCGCAACTGCTCCGCGACCTGCGCCACCGACAGGCCGCGGGACTCGCGCGCGGCCGCGAGTGTCGCGCTGACCGGCCGCGCAGCGGGGTCGGCGCTGCTCACTCGGTCTCCTTGTCCACGAGGTCTTCGAGGATGCGCGCCTCGGGGGAGTCTGGAAAACGGGAATTGATCCGCGTCGCGTACTCCTGCGCCGCGTCCGTCGCGCCGAGCGCCGTTTCCACCTGGTAACCGAGCAGGAGCACGCCAGCCGTGCCGGGCGTCGTCGCGAGATAGCGTTGCAGGAAGGCCCGCGATTGCAGGTAGTCGCGGCGTTCAAAAGACACGCCCGCCATCTGCAGCAGGGCCTCGGGATAAGGCGAGCGCTGCGCCACCGCCAGGCGCAGGTACTCGACCGACTCGTCGAGCCGGCCGGCCTGGCGGGCGCAGACTCCGGCATTGGTGTAGGCGACCTCGGGCGTGCGGTACAGCGGGTTGCGCGCGGCCTCGAGGAATATCTCCTCGCCCTTCTTCGGCTGGCCGTTGCGGCAGAAGAACGCGCCGAGCGCATTCTGCGCCTCCGGGTTGCCGGGCGACTGCCTGAGCGCCTGGCGATAGTGCTGCTCCGCCTTGTCGGTCTCCCGCATCTGCTCGTACAGCAGGCCCGCGGACAGCTGGACGCCGGAGTCGCGGGGGTTCTGCTGCAACGCCTTCTCGATCTTCTCGCGCGCGATCTCCAGCTGCCCCTGCTTCATGTACTCGACGCCCAGCCGGGCGTTGATCCTGGCCGCATCGTGCAGCGGATCCGGCGTGTCGGGCCGCTCGGCGGCCACCGGCCCGGCGGCGAGCAGCAGGGCGAGTGACAACAAGCCGACTGGATTCTTCATGCCTGCACCGTAACGCCGACGAGCTTGCGACCGAGGCGAACCTGGGTCCGGTCGAGCACGCGGCCCTTGAGCTGGCCGCAGGCCGCGTCGATGTCGTCGCCGCGGGTCCTGCGGATGGTTGCGATCACGCCCTGGCGCAGCAGCTGGTCGCGAAAGCCGGCGATCACCGGCTCGGGCGAGCGGCGGTAGCGGGTGCCCGGGAACGTGTTGAAAGGAATGAGGTTCACCTTGGCATCGTGACCCTTGAGCAGCCGCGCAAGTTCCCTGGCGTGCTCGGGGCGGTCGTTCACGCCGTCGAGCATGACGTACTCGAAGGTCACGCTGCGGCCATTCTGCCGTTCGAGGTAGTGCCAGCAGGCGGTCAGCAGTTCCTCGATCGGGTGCAGCCGGTTGATCGGCACGAGCTCGCTGCGCAGCGCGTCGTTGGGGGCGTGCAGTGACACGGCCAGCGCCACGTTGCAGTCCTCCGCCAGCCGGTAGATCTGGGGCACGAGCCCGGAGGTCGACAGCGTCACGCGCCGGCGCGACAGGTCGTAGCCCAGGTCGTCCATCATCACCCGCATCGCCGGCACGACGTTGCGGTAATTCGACAGCGGCTCGCCCATGCCCATCAGCACGACGTTGGTGATCACGCGCGGGCCGTCGGGATCCGCGCCGAGTTCCCGGTTGGCGAGCCAGACCTGGCCGACGATCTCCGCGGCGGACAGGTTGCGGTTGAATCCCTGCTGCGCGGTCGAGCAGAAGGAGCAATCGAGCGGGCAACCGACCTGGCTGGAGATGCACAGGGTGCCACGGCCGGGCTCGGGGATGAACACCGTCTCGATCGCCTGCTCGGCGCCGGTCGCGCCCGGCGCCCGGAGCAGCCACTTGCGCGTGCCGTCGGCCGACGCTGTCGCCGTGACGATTTCCGGCACGCGGATCTCGGCCACCTCCTCGAGGCGGGCGCGGAACTCCCTGGCGAGATCGG
>DATHZW010000234.1:0-4954 GCA_035458405.1 Steroidobacteraceae bacterium
ACTTCCACGGTGCCCTGGGGCAGCGTGCCGAGGTGACCCTGATCCAGGGTCAGGCCGGTGAACGCCACGACCGCCACCGCCGCCACCGCGCTAACCGTCCGCCGGGTGTTCTCAGTAACCATCGTGAACATGACCTTCTCCCTTTCCTTTGCCACCGGCCCTTTGCCGGCTTTCCTGAACTCTGCACATCGATCTGATTCAGTGATGTGCTCCTCTGGTGTTGTAGTGAACTATAACACTGACAAGAATGCAAGCCCTTTTTGGCTCTTTTTTGTAGGCCTTGTATCATTTCGTTATAAAACAATAGGTTGGAGATATACCTCGGTCTGAAACGGCCGGTTTTCCGAGCCTTCGGACGACTTTTTCGCCAGAATTTGCGCAACGGCTATAACACCTCCACGGCGGCTCGGGCGTTTACAAGGGGTATGAAAGCTGGAGACACCGAAGGGAAACCCCGCCAGCCATGACCCAGGCCGGAGCCATCGCCCTTGCCGGGTGCCCCGCGCTGGCGCGTCGGCGGCTTGCGCGGGACGAAGCGTCCACTAAGCTCGGAGCCGTGAACGTGGAGCCGCCCGACGACGCCAGGCTGATGCTGCGATACGGCGCGGGCGACGCCGCGGCGTTCGAGGAACTCTATTCACGCCATCGCGCGCCGCTGTGGCGATTCGTCCTGCGCAACCTTCGCGACGAAACCGCCACGGCGGACGTGTTCCAGGACGTCTGGATCCGCGTGATCGCCCACCGCGAGCGCTACGCAGCGACGGCGAAGTTCACGACCTGGCTGTACCGCATCGCGCACAACTGTTGTGTCGATCACTGGCGCCGCAGCGGACGCGCCGCGCGCCGGGAACATCCCGCCGCCGAGGACGTGCTCGTTGCCATGGTCGATCGCGACGCGCCGGCGCCCGACGAGGATGCGCAGAACGATGAACGTGCAGCAGCGCTGCTGGCCGCCTTGCGGGTGCTGCCGGAAGAACAACGCACGGCGTTTCTCATGTATGTCGAGGGCGGTCTCGCGGTTTCCGAAATCGCCGCCGCCACCGGTGTCGGCGTCGAGACCGCCAAGAGCCGCCTGCGTTACGCGGTGGCCAGGCTGCACGACGCGGTAGCCCGAAGCCAGATGTGGCAAGAGACGTGAGCGACATGACAGACGACGAACACGAACTGACCGCAGAGCTCGACAAGCTCGGCCGGATCCATGCGGGCGCGGCGGGCGGGTCGCCACCGGCACGCGTGGATGCAACGATCCTGGGCCGCTCCCGCGACGCCGTCCGCGCCTCATCACGAAGCCGTCGCTGGTGGATTCCGGCAAGCGTCGCCGCAACCGCGCTGATCGCCGTCTCGCTGGTCACGAGAATCCAGCACGAGGCCGCGACCGGGCTGCCTGAGAACTCCGTGGTAACGGCCAGGAAGCCATCCGCCGAAGCCGCCAGCGCCGCGCCAGGTCCCAGCCTGATGCAGGACAGCTCATCGCAGCCGGCGCCGGACGCACCCGCAGCAGTCGAGGATGCCCGCCCTCTTCCAGCGGACCCGGAAACCGAAAAGAGGGGCATGCCACCGCGCCAGGCCATGCCACGAATGAAGTCCACTCCCGAGGCCCCGCCCACCAGCGCGCATCCGGACACCGGTGCCGCGCTGGCCGGAACGGCGACGGTGGAAGCCTCCGACCTGGCCAGGGTCGCCCCCGCTCCAGCCGTTACAGCACCGGCGGCCGCGGCGGCCAGGACAGCCGAAAGTGCCGCCGCGCCGGTCACGCCGGAGGCGTGGCTCGAGAGGATCGAGGCGCTGGAAGCGGCGGGCCGACTGGAGGAGGCCGCACGTGAGCGGGCACTGCTCGAGGAGGCCTATCCCGGCTGGCTGGCGGCCCGGACCGGACCGCATTAGCCACGATCTCCGCCCCGCGGACCCGATGCTAGACTCGCGGCGTTTTTCGGCAGCCGGCAGCCCGGCTGTTTCAGTCAGTCCAACGACCAGGGAATCATGATGAAGAAGCCCGTTACCGTGACCATCACCGGCGGCGCAGGCCAGATCGGCTATGCGCTCGCTTTCCGCGTCGCCTCGGGGCAGATGCTCGGCGCCGACCAGCCCGTCAACCTGCACCTGCTCGAAATCACGCCGGCGCTCGCTGCACTGAACGGCGTGGTGATGGAGCTTTCCGACTGCGCCTTCCCGACGCTCAACAGGATCGTCGCCACCGACGACCCCAAGGTCGCGTTCAAGGACTGCGGCGTCGGCCTGCTCGTCGGCGCACGGCCGCGCGGCCCGGGCATGGAACGCAAGGACCTGCTGCTGGCCAATGCGCAGATCTTCTCGGCGCAGGGCAAGGCCATGAACGAAGTCGCAAGCCGCGACATCAAGGTCCTGGTCGTCGGCAATCCCGCCAACACCAATGCGCTGATCGCCTCGGCCAACGCGCCGGACATCGACCGCGCGAACTTCACCGCAATGACGCGGCTGGACCACAATCGCGCGCTGTCGCAGCTTGCCGCCAAGACCGGCGCGCACGTGACGGACATCCGGCAGATGACCATCTGGGGCAACCACAGCGCCACCCAGTATCCCGACATTTCGCAGTGCACGGTGAGCGGCAAGCCGGCGAAGTCGCTGGTGGACGACCAGTGGTATCGAGAGGTCTTCATTCCCACCGTGCAGCAGCGCGGCGCAGCCATCATCAAGGCGCGTGGCGCGTCTTCCGCGGCCTCGGCGGCTTCGGCCGCCATCGACCACGTGCACGACTGGTTGCTCGGCACGCCGGCTGGCGGCTGGGTGAGCATGGCGATCCCGTCGGACGGCAGCTACGGCATTGCCGAGGGCGTCATCTACTCCTACCCGGTGACCTGCTCCAACGGTCGTTATTCGATCGTGCAGAGCCTCGGCATCGACGAGTTCAGCCGCGGCAAGATGGATGCGACGCACAAGGAGCTGCTCGAGGAACGCGACGGAGTGAAGGACCTGCTCTGAGCCTGTCCGTCACGCTGCTGCAGCTGCTGCCGCCGCCGAGCCTGCTGCGGTGGCCGCTGGCCGTACTGCCGGAGCCGCTGCTCAGGCTCGGCGCGGCCCGGTTCATCGACCTCGTCCTGGCTGCCCCGCTGGCCGCCGGCGCGCTGGACGGCCTGGCGGGCAGGCGGCTGGGCGTCGAGGCAACGGACCTCGACCAGCGCTGGATCGTCGCGGTCGGCCAGCGCAGCCTGGAAGTGCTGCCGCCCGCCACGCCCGCCGAGGCGATGGTGCGCGGCGAGGTGACCGACCTGCTGCTGCTGGCGAGCCGCCTCGAGGATGCCGACACGCTGTTCTTCCACCGGCGCCTGCAACTGACCGGCGACGTCGAGCTGGGCCTGACGGTGCGCAATCTCCTCGACCAGCTGCCCTGGGAATCGCTGCCGGGCCCGTTGCGCACGGCGCTCGAGGGCGGCGCGCGGCTTGCGCGCGCCGCGCGCGACGCCAGGCGCCCTGGCCAGGCTAGCGGGGCGGGTTGATCCCTCCCATCCCGGCAGCGCCGTGCCAGTAGCCGTTCATCGACCCGACGCGCGGCGGTGCCGTCTTGCTGTCGACGGCCTCACGAAAGCGCGAAACGGTTTCCGCCATGCCCTCGGCCTGCGGATAGATCCGCAGCAGGTCGACGCCCGCCGCGTCCAGTTCCGCGATTTCCGGGCCCAGGTCGCAAAGACCCGACGACTGGACCTGCACGCCGTTGACGGTCAGCAACGGCTCGCCTTCGCGAGTCTCGAGCGGCAGGCCGTCGGGATAGTCGATGCAGCGAAAGCCACAGTCGTCCTTGGCGAGATCGAGCGCCCGGGCGGTGAAGCATCTCGCGGAGAAGGCCAGCGGCAGGCGGCCCCAGGCGATCAGCTCGAGTTCGGGCAGCTCGATGCCGGTCGCGCGGAACTCGTCGATCACCGCCCGGCCCTGCTCGACGCCCAGGACCAGGCGCTCGAGTCCGTCCTCGCACAGCAGCTGCAGCGCGACGTGGTTGTACACGTTCAGCGTCGGGCCGCCGACGAAGGGCAAGCCGCGCTGCCGCAGTAGTTGCACTGCCGACATGTCGTTTGCCTCGACCCGGAACCTGCCGTTGTCGGCCAGCCTCTCCAGCGTGGCGAGTTCCGATTCGGCTTCCAGCAGTGCCAGGCTCGAGAGCACGACCTCGGGGCCCTGGTCCGCGATTTCGGCCGCGAGCTGCAGCCAGTCGCCGGTACGCAGTTCGCGCCGCTTGCTGCAGACCGTTTCGCCCAGGTAGATCACGTCGAGCGGCCAGCGCGCGGCCCCGGCATAGAACGCCAGGATCCTGTCGCGCGGCCAGAAGTACTGAAGGGGCCCCAGGGTCAGGCGCATGGTCACGACCTCAGTGCCAGGACCGGTGATAGGGACCGAGCGTGGTCTGCCGTCCCTCGGCGAGCCGTGCCAGGTCGCGCTGCCAGGACTCGTCGAGCCGCCACTGCTGCGGCTGGCGTTGCAGCCGGTCCAGCGCGGCACGCCAGACGCGGGTCACGGCCGTGACATAGGCCTGCCCGCGCTGGCGGCCCTCGATCTTGACGGCGGCCACGCCCGCGGCCTCCAGGCGCGGCAGGAGTTCGAGGGTGTTCAGGCTGGTCGGCTCCTCGAGCGCATGCAGCACCTCGCCGCCTACGACGTATCGACCCTTGCAGACGGTCGGGTAGCCGGTGGGCTCCTCGGGTGCGAATCGATCGATCAGGCGGCCGTTCAGCCTGACGCTGCGGGTCCCGTCCGCCCCTTCCTCCCAGCGCACGAAACGCGGCGGCGAGCAGGCGCCATGCCGATTGGGGCCTTCGCCGGTCAGGTAGCTGGACAGCTGGCAGCGACCCTCGACCATGATGCACAGGCTGCCGAAGGCAAAGACCTCGACGGGCACCACGTCCTGGTGGCAGATCCGCTCGACCTGCTGGATCGACAGCACGCGGGGGAGGACTGCCCGCGCGATGCCGAAGCGTTCGCGGTA
>DATHZW010000235.1:0-3242 GCA_035458405.1 Steroidobacteraceae bacterium
TCGAGATGCGCCTGCTGGAGGGGCCGTTCAAGGCGCTCGAGGGCCGCTGGGACTTCCGGGGCATCGGCGAGGCGGGCAGCCGGGTGGAGCTGAGCATGTCCTTCGAGACGCTCGGCTCATTGACCGGCATCGTGCTGGGGCCGGTCTTCGAGGGTATCTGCAACCAGCTGGTCGACGCGTTCGGACGGCGTGCCCGACAGATGTATGGCTGAAGCCGGCACCCTTGGCGTCACCGTGGTCCTCGCCGAGGCATCCTGCCAGCGTGTCGTGTCGCTGCAGGTCGTCCTGGGGACCACGGCCTGGCAGGCCGTCCAGCTCACCGGTCTGCTGGACGAGCGCGACGACCTGGAGGTGCCACGCCTCGCGCTGGCGATCTTCGGCAAGCAGGTCGACAACGAACGCGTCCTGGAGGCCGGCGACCGGGTCGAGATCCTGCGGCCCTTGCCCCAAGACCCGAAATTGCGCCGCCGCCAGCTGGCCCGCGAAGGGAGAGGCATGGGTCAACGCACCCGGCACCGCAAGAAATCCGGCTAGGGCGCGTCTCCTGCGGCGATCTCTATGCCAGCCTCTATTTCCCGCAGCAGGTCGATGAACGCGACGGCCGAGGGCGACGGGGTGTGGCGCGCCGGCTGAATGATGCCGTAGCGGGTGACGAGCCAGGGTAGGTCGATCGGCAGCATGACGAACCTGCGTGCCGCCAGGTCGTCGGCCAACATGGGGTGGATCGCCATGCCGATGGCATCGGTCTCCCGGACAACCCGGCACATCAGGCTGAAGGTATCGACGCGAGTCCTGCCCAGGCCAGCCGGCGAGTCGCCTCCGCCTGAGGACACCAGTTGCTGCAACCGGGGCGGGATCGAGGTCGAGGCCAGGGGAAAGCGCTTGATGTCGTCGAAGGTCGGGCTCGCGGCGCTTGCCAGAGGATGACCGGCGCGACAGAAGAACCACCCGTGGTGCTGGGGCAGTGGTTGCACCGAGAGTCGCTCGTCATCTTCTGCGCCGGCCAGTTCCGCAACCGCCAGGTCGATGGTCCCGTCCACGACCTGCTCGATCAGCTGGCTCCAGTCGTCGATGGCGACATCGACGGTCAGGCCAGGATGCCGTTGAACGAGCCGCGCCACCGCGGTGCCAACGGAAATCTCGGCCGGATAGGCGCCCGTGCCGATGCTCAGGAACCCGGTATCCAGCCCAAGCAGCAGACTGATTTCCCGCTCCGTCTCCCGGGCTTCATGCAGGAGCTCGCGTGCTCGCGCCAGCAGCAGCCGACCGACTGCGGTCGGTTCCGCGCCACGGCGACCTCGATCCAGGAGCCGGGTCCCGAGCTGGCGCTCGAGCGCCTGGACGCTGCGGGTGAGTGTGGGCTGGGACAGCCCGAGCGACTGGGCGGCCTGGGCGTAATTGCGATGCCTGGCCACCTCGACGAAGTGGCGGAGCTGACGAAGATCCAGTGACATACCCATAACGTATCAAAAAACAATGGGATGAGTATTGGACGAATTAATACACGTCGGTTAGCCTTCCTGCGGAAACTACGTATGCCCGGCGTCCTGCCGGGCATTGAGGAAGGAGTTCTCAAGATGCGTTGGAGCTTGTTTTCTGGGGCCCTGCTGGCCCTTGTGACGCTGGGCGTATGCGCGGTGGCACCGGCTGAGGCCCAGGAGGCCAAGAAGCCGAACATCCTGGTCATGTTTGGCGACGACGTCGGCTACTGGAACGTCAGCGCCTACAACCAGGGCATGATGGGGTACAAGACACCCAGTATCGACCGCATCGCCCGCGAAGGCGCGATGTTCACGGACGCCTACGCGCAGCAGAGCTGCACGGCCGGACGTTCGGCGTTCATCACGGGCCAGTCCCCGATCCGCACCGGTTTGCTGAAGGTCGGCCTGCCCGGTGCGCCGGAGGGCCTGTCCGACAAGGATCCGACGCTGGCCACGCTGCTGAAGGCGCAGGGCTACGCGACGGGGCAGTTCGGCAAGAACCACCTGGGGGATCGCAACGAGCACTTCCCCACCGTACACGGCTTCGACGAGTTCCAGGGCAACTTCTACCACCTGAACGCGGAAGAAGAGCCGGAGAATGCCGACTACCCGAAGAACCCCGAGTTCAAGGCCAAGTTTGGTCCCCGTGGCGTGTACAAGTGCGCCGCGACGGCGACCGACAGCACGAAGCCCGACGACCCGCGCTTCGGCAAGTGGGGCAAGCAGGAGTGCACCGACACCGGTCCGCTGACCAAGAAGCGGATGGAGACCATCGACGACGAGACCCTCGCGGCGACGCTCGATTTCATCGACCGCAGCCACAAGGCCGGCAAGCCTTTCTTCGCGTGGTTCAACACGTCGCGCATGCACATCTGGACCCACCTGAAGGCCGAGGTCGAGGGCAAGACCGGCCTGGGCGTCTACCCGGACGGCATGGTGGAGCATGATGGCCACGTCGGCCGGCTGCTGAAGGAACTCGACGACCTGGGCATCGCCGACAACACCATCGTCATCTGGACGACCGACAACGGCGCGGAGGCGATGAGCTGGCCCGATGGCGGGACGACGCCGTTCCGCGGCGAGAAGAACACCAACTGGGAAGGCGGCTACCGTGTTCCGTTCGTGATCCGCTGGCCGGGCACCGTCAAGCCGGGCAGCGTGTACAACGACATCCTTTCGCTGGAAGACGCGCTGCCGACGCTGATGGCGGCCGCAGGCCAGCCCGACATCAAGGAGCAGTTGGTCAAGGGTGCCAAGGTCGGCGGTGCGAACTACAAGGTTCACCTCGACGGCTACGACTTCGGCCCGTATTTCCGCGGCGAGACAAACGCTGGTCCGCGCCATGAGTTCTTCTACTGGACGGACGACGGCGACGTCGCCGGCTTGCGCTACGACCAGTACAAGCTGGTCTTCATGGAGCAGCGTGCACACGGTTATGAAGTCTGGCAGGATCCCATGGTGACCTTGCGGCTTCCCAAGTTGTTCAACCTGCGCACGGATCCCTTCGAGCGCGCGGATCACGAGGGTATCGACTACCCGAAGTGGCGCCTGGAGCGCGCCTACCTGCTGGTCCCGGCGCAAGCCATCGTGGGCGGATTCCTGCAGACGTTGCAGCAGTTCCCGCCACGGCAAAAGCCGGGCAGCTTCAGCCTGGGGGATGCGATGGACAAGATCCAGGCCGGTTCGACGGGTGGTTCCAACTAATTGCCTGGCGAATAAAACCTGCCGGCCGACACGATCCTGATGGTCGTGCGGCGGTCT
>DATHZW010000236.1:0-8692 GCA_035458405.1 Steroidobacteraceae bacterium
GGCCGTGGCCCGGGCCGCGACGATCGACTCCCGCTGGGACCGCAGGTCGCCTGACCAGCGCTCGAGGTCCGCCAGTGCGCTGCGCTCGGCATAGCTCGAACCGGTGACGGTCCCGGCCAGGAAGGCGCAGGCCAGCAGTGCCACGACACCGCCCAGCACGATGGCGACGGTACGGGGACGTGACAGGTCCACCTTGGGCAGGCGGCGAAACAGTACAGCGGTATCGAAGCCCATGGGCAGGCCCTCAAGTCTTCGGCGATTCATCGTTCCCCTGTGCCACCGGGGCTCGTCTCCCGACTTCAGCAAGACGGGAGGCGATCACTTGCCGTAACCTTTCAACCAGGCACCCCGGGGTTCCTGGGTGCCGGATGCAGGGCACACCACGTCCCCGGCGTTTGCCGGTGGGGCCCGCAAGGTGCCAAAAATCCCTTTTCGGATCAAGCACTTTTAGTCGAAGAAAGCCGGAGTGAGCGCCCTTGAAACCGGAAAAACCAACGTCTGTCAGTGACTTGCTGGGCAAAGGTCAGGGATTGCTTGAGAGGCTCCGCCAGGGCTCCGCCCAGGCCGACCTGACCCTGAAGGCGGTCCGCGGCGTCCTGCCGGCCGGGCTGGGGGAGCACGTCTGGGGCGCGACCGTCCGTGACAGAACCCTCACCGTCCTGGTCGCCTCGGCCGCCTGGGCCACGCGCATCCGCTATCACGCGCCTGGCCTGAAGGACCAGGCGGCGCAGCGACTGGGCATCGAGATCGACCGCGTCCTGGTCCGGGCGCGGCCGGCGGGAGCGCCGAAAGCCCGCTAGGCGCTGGCGCCGAAGAGGTGCCTGGCACCAGGTCGTGGCATTGGGACCCGCCGCGTCAGGAGGCGACGGCGACCGGGTCGACGTAGGAGATCGGCGCGGCGTTCGCCTCGTCGAAGGTGACTTCCTGCCACGCGTCGGCATCGGCGAGCAGCGCCCGCAGCAACTTGTTGTTGAGGCCGTGGCCGGACTTGAAGCCCGTGAACTCGCCGATCAGGCTGTGCCCGAGCAGGTACAGGTCGCCGATCGCGTCGAGGATCTTGTGCTTGACGAACTCGTCCTCGTAGCGGAGGCCGTCCTCGTTCAGCACCCGGTAATCGTCCAGCACGATGGCGTTGTCCATCGTCCCGCCGAGCGCGAGGTTGCGCGAGCGCATGAACTCGAGGTCGCGGACGAAACCGAAGGTCCGCGCGCGGCTGATTTCCCTCAGGAAGGCCGTCGTCGAGAAGTCCATGCTGGCGCGCTGGCCGTGCTTGCGGAAGATCGGGTGCTCGAACTCGATCTCGAAGTTGACCTTGAAGCCCTCGTAGGGCTCGAAGCGCGCCCACTTGTCGCCGTCCCGGACTTCGACCGGCTTGCGGATGCGCACGAAACGCTTCGGCGCGGACTGCTCCTCGATGCCGGCGGACTGCACCAGGAATACGAACGGTCCGGCGCTGCCATCCATGATCGGCACTTCCGGCGCGGAGAGCTCGATGAACGCGTTGTCGATGCCCAGGCCGGCGAGCGCCGACAGCAGGTGCTCCACCGTCGACACCTTGGCGTCACCCACCGCCAGCGTGGTGCCGAGCATCGTCTCGGTGACGTTGGTGGCGCGCGCCGGGATGTCGACCGGGTTGTCGAGGTCGGTGCGGCGGAAGACGATGCCGACGTTGTCTGGCGCCGGCCGGAGAACCAGCAGCACCTTGCGCCCCGTGTGCAGCCCCACACCGGTGGCCCGAATCGGATTCTTCAGCGTTCTTTGCTTCACGATCTGGCTCTGGCGGACCTTAACATAAGCTCAATCTCACCTGTCCGCCAGGCGGACAAGGCCCTGTAATAGCCCGGTAATTTACCACAACCGATACGCCCGGAACCCGCCGCCCAGCGGAGAAAACGGCGGACGGATTCCGGGGCATCGTGGGCCGCTCAGTCGGCCTGCCGCCGCAGGAACGCCGGGATGTCCAGCACGTCCTCGCTCGGCAGGTCGTGCCGCAGCCCGTCGCCCACCGCCCGCTGCTGCCGGCCGCGGCTCGCGGCCGGCGCTTCGAAGCGGCTGTAGTCGGGCGCACCGCCCGGGCCGCCGCGCCCACCGACGACCGCCACATCGGGCTTGCGCCGGGGAGCCTGGGCCGGCGTGGCGATCGGCGGCGCCGCGACCCGCGCCTCCGGCCGGTTGAGGCCGGTCGCCACGACGGTCACGCGCAACTCGCCCTCGAGCGCGGGGTCGATGACGGTCCCCACCACGACGGTGGCGTCCTCGGCGGCGAACTGCTTGACGGTATTGCCCACTTCCTCGAACTCGCCGATCGCCAGGTCGAGCCCGGCGGTGACGTTGACCAGGATCCCGCCCGCGCCGGCCAGGTTGATGTCCTCGAGCAGCGGACTCGAGACCGCCATTTCGGCGGCGATGCGCGCCCGGCTCTCGCCGGTGCCGAAGCCCGTGCCCATCATGGCCACGCCGGTCTCGGCCATGACGGTGCGGACGTCGGCGAAGTCCACGTTGATCAGCCCCGGGCGGGTGATCAGCTCGGCGATGCCCTGCACGGCGCCCTGCAGCACGTCGTTGGCCTGCCGGAACGCGTCGAGCAGGGTGGTCGATCCGCCGAGCACCGACAGCAGCTTCTGGTTCGGAATGATGATCAGCGAGTCCACGTACTTGGAGAGCTCCGCGATCCCGCTGTCGGCGATGGCGCCGCGCTTGACGCCTTCCATCGCGAACGGCCGGGTGACCACGGCCACCGTCAGGATGCCGAGTTCCTTGGCGACCTGCGCGACCACCGGCGTCGCCCCGGTGCCCGTGCCGCCGCCCATGCCGGCGGTGATGAACAGCATGTCGCAGCCGTCGATCAGCTCGATGATCCGGTCGCGGTCCTCCATGGCGGCCTGCCTGCCCACCTCGGGGTTGGAGCCCGCGCCCAGGCCCTTGGTGATGTTGCAGCCGATCTGCAACGCCGTCTTCACCTTCGAATGCTTGAGCGCCTGCGCGTCGGTGTTGACGCAGATGAAGTCGACGCCCTCGATGCCGCTCTGGGACATGTGCGAGACGGCGTTGCCGCCGCCGCCGCCGACGCCCAGCACCTTGATTACAGCGCTCTGGCTGTAGGAATCCATTAGTTCGAACATGTGCTCATCTCCTCCGCTGTTTGACCCTGCATCATTGCGGGGCACTCGCCCCCGAAACTCAGAAATAGCCCTGGAACCAGGACTTCATCCTCTCCATCACTGTCTTCACGCCGTCGCCCACGATCCGTGGCGCGGGTTGCGTGGCGTTCGCCCTGCCGTAGAGCAGCAGCCCGGTGCCGGTCGCGTGAATCGGGTTGCGCACGACGTCCGCGAGTCCGGTGACCCCGTGGGGCACGCCGAGCCGGACCGGCATGTGGAAGATTTCCTCGGCCAGCTCGACCGCGCCTTCCATCTTGGCGCTGCCGCCGGTCAGCACCACGCCCGCGGCGATCGCTTCCTCGAAGCCGGAGCGGCGCAGTTCGTCGCGTATCAGCGTGAACAGCTCCTCGTAGCGCGGCTCGACGATCTCGGCGAGCGTCTGGCGCGCGAGCCGCCGCGGCGGCCGGTCGCCGACGCTCGGTACCTCGATGGTCTCGTCCGGATTGGCCAGCTGCGACAGCGCGCAGGCATAGCGGATCTTGATTTCCTCGGCGTAGGGCGTCGGCGTGCGCATCGACACCGCGATGTCGTTGGTAACCTGGTCGCCGGCGATCGGGATGACGGCCGTGTGCCGGATGGCGCCGCCCGAGAACACCGCGATGTCGGTGGTCCCGCCGCCGATGTCGACGAGGCAGGCGCCGAGTTCCTTCTCGTCGTCGGTCAGCACGGCAAAGCTGGAGGCCAGCTGTTCGAGGACGATGTCCTCGACCTCGAGCCCGCAGCGCTGCACGCACTTGACGATGTTCTGCGCGGCGCTGTCCGCGCCGGTCACGATGTGGACGCGGGCCTCGAGCCTCACGCCGGACATGCCGATCGGCTCGCGGATGCCCTCCTGGCCGTCGATGATGAATTCCTGCGGCAGGACGTGCAGGATCTTCTGGTCGGCCGGGATGGCGACCGCCTGGGCCGCGTCCATGACCCGCGCGACGTCGCCGCTGGTCACTTCCTTGTCCTTGATCGCGACGATGCCGTGCGAGTTCAGGCTGCGCACGTGGCTGCCGGCGATGCCGGTGAAGACGGAGCGGATCTCGACCCCCGCCATCAGCTCCGCTTCCTCCACGGCGCGCTGGATCGACTGCACGGTCGAGTCGATGTTGACGACCACGCCCTTCTTCAGGCCGCGCGAGGGGTGCGAGCCGAGCCCGATGACCTCGAGGCTGCCGTCGGCGTGCAGTTCGCCGACCAGTGCGACGACTTTCGAGGTTCCTACGTCGAGCCCGACGATCAGGCTGCGGTCGGTGCGCTTAGGCATCTGTATCAGCATCCTCAGTCTGCGGCGCGGCGGCCGCGCGATCCGGCGTCGGGCCGGCGCCTTCGCGCCAGCCAATCGAGAAGCCGTTGGAATAACGCATGTCCACGTGTTCGATCTCCGCGGCATGGCCGGCAATGACCTGCGCGGCCACCCGCAGGAAGCGATCGGTCCGCTGGTCCACCTGGCTGCGGCCGAGCCGGACCGTCACCCCGTTGGAGAGGTCCATCTCCCAGGCGCCGCGCGGATCCAGCCTGAGTGCCGCCAGGCGCAGGCCGAGATCCAGCAGCCGCCCCTGCACGGCGAGGTAGCGCTGCGCGACCTGCGCCTCCGTGCCCGGCGGGCCGTCGAGGCGCGGCAGCTCGGGCGGCAGGTACCGGGCGCCGATCACGAACAGCTCGCCACGGGTGTTGAGCAGGCCGTCGTCGCCCCACCGCGCGGCCGCCTGCTGCTCGACCACCTCGACGACGACCGTGTCGGGCCAGCGGCGCTGCACCCGCGCCCGGTCCACCCAGGCCAGTGCCTCGATCGAGCGGCGCAGGCGTTCGAGGTCGGCGGTGACGAAACCGCCGTGCAGCGAAGCGCGCAGCACCTGCTCCACCTCGACCGTGGAGACCCGCTGGAACGGGCCTTCGAGCGTGACCTTGCGGACCTGCTGGTCGAGGCCGAGCGATATCAGGTAGCCGAGCGCCGCCAGCGCTCCCAGCGCGGCGGCCGTCGTCGTGACGCGGCGCCAGTCCAGCTCGGGCAAGGCGAACCGTCTGCGCTCGGGCAGCTTGCGTCGGTTTCGCTTGCGGAGAAGGCTCATGTCCTGCTGTTCCTCACGCCGTCTCGCGCGCGAAGCTCGTCTCGAGCACGCGCCAGGCCAGTTCGTCGAAGTCGATGCCAATGGCCTTGGCCGCCATCGGCACCAGGCTGTGATCGGTCATGCCGGGCACCGTGTTGATCTCGAGCAGCAACGGCACGCCGTCGGCGGCCATCATGAAATCGGCCCGGCCCCAGCCCTGGGCGCCGGCCGCGCTGAAGGCCGCGAGCGCCGCACGCTGCAGCGCCCGCTCGGCGCCTGCCTCCAGCCCGCAGGGGATGTGGTAGCGGGTGTCGTTCGCGAAATACTTGGCCTGGTAGTCGTAGAAGGTCCGCGGCGTCTCGATGCGGATGGCCGGCAGCGCCTCGCCCTGCAGGACGGCGACGGTCAGCTCCTGGCCGGTGATCCACGGCTCGGCGATGACGACGGGGTCGAGCGCCGAGGCGCTGCGCCAGGCCGTGGGCAGGTCCTCCAGCCGCTCGACCTTGGACATGCCGACGCTCGAGCCCTGCGTGGCCGGCTTGATCGCCAGCGGCAGGCCGAGCTCCTCGGCGGCGCGACGGCAGTCGTCCGCGCCGCCGAGCACGAGGAACGGCGGCGTCGCCAGGCCGTTGGCCAGCGCCAGCTGCTTGGTGCGCAGCTTGTCCATGCCGATCGCCGAGCCCAGCACGCCGCTGCCCGTGTACGGGACACCGAGCCACTCGAGCGCGCCCTGCACGGTGCCGTCCTCGCCACCAGGGCCGTGCAGCGCGATGAAGACGCGATCGAAGCTCTCGGCGAGCAGCGCGGCCAGCGGCTGCTCCGCCGGGTCGACGCCGTGCGCGTCGACGCCGCGCCGCTGCAGCCCGGCCAGCACGGCCTTGCCGGACATCAACGAAACCTCGCGCTCGCTCGAGCGACCACCCAGCAGCACGGCAACCTTGCCGAACGCCCGCGCGTCCTGGATCCGGCGGAACTCGGCACCGGTCGACCTCAGTGAGCTCAGGCCGTCTCTCCCAGGATCCTGACTTCCGTCTGCAGCCGCACCCCGTGGACACGGGCGACCGTTTCCTGCACGTGATGAATGACGGCCTCGATGTCGGCCGCCCGCGCGTGGCCCCGGTTGATGATGAAGTTGGCATGCTTGGTGGACACCGCCGCATCGCCGACGCTGAAACCCTTGAGCCCCGCCGCCTCGATCAACCGCGCGGCGTGGTCGCCCGGCGGGTTGGTGAACACGGAGCCGCAGCTCCATTCGCCGATCGGCTGGCTGGCCAGGCGGCGCTCGAGCAGCCGGCGGATCGATTCGGTGCTGGCCGCCGGATCGCGCTCGAACTTCAGCGTGGCGGCGACGAACCATTCGCCGCGCGCCGGCGGCACGACGCTGCGATAGCCGACGCGGTACTCGGACGGCGACCGGCGGCGAATCACGCCCGCCCGGTCGACGGTCTCGACTTCCTCGACGCGCGGCCAGGTCTCCTGGCCCCAGGCGCCCGCGTTCATCGCCAGCGCGCCGCCCAGCGTCCCGGGAATGCCGGCGAAGAACTCGGCCGGACCGAGGCCCCACTTGACGGCCTGCCGGCCGATGCGCGCGCAGGGCACGCCCGCTTCCGCCCTGATCCGCGTCTCGTCGATCCGCTCCAGCGAGTTGAGCGAGCCGTGCGGACAGATCACCACGCCGCGGATTCCGGCGTCGCGAACCAGCGCGTTGCTGCCGAGCCCGACCCAGGTCACCGGCACGTCCCCGGGAAGCTGCCCGAGGAAGGCCGACAGGTCGGCCAGGTCGCGCGGCATGAACCAGAGGTCCGCCGGGCCGCCGACGTGCCAGGAGGTGTGGCGCGACATCAGCTCGTCGTGCCGGGTACGCGTCTCGAAGCCCTGCGGCACGGAGATCGCCGTCATGCGCCACCCCCGGACTGCAGCCGGGCCGGCAGCTCGTGGGCGACGGCGCTGATGTTGCCCGCGCCCATGGTGATGACCAGGTCGCCGTCCTCGATGAGGTCCGCCAGCGGCTCGGCGAGCGTCAGCACGTCCTCGACGAACACCGGCTCGACGCGGCCGCGGGAACGCACCGCCCGGCAGACCGCGCGGCCGTCGGCATTCGCGATCGGCTGCTCGCCCGCCGCGTACACCTCGGTGACCAGCAGCACGTCGGCCTCCGAGAGCACCTGCCCGAAGTCGTCCATCAGGTCCTGGGTCCGCGTGTAGCGGTGCGGCTGGAAGGCCAGCACCAAGCGGCGGCCGGGCCAGCCCTGGCGGACGGCCTCGAGCGTGGCCGCGATCTCGGTCGGGTGGTGGCCGTAGTCGTCGACGATGTCGATGCGGCCGCGTGCCGTGTCCACGGTGCCGACCCGCTCCAGGCGCCGGCCGATTCCCTCGAAGCCGGCCAGCGCGGCGCGGATCGCCTCGTCGCCGACGTCGAGTTCGGTCGCGACCGCGACGGCCGCCAGCGAATTCAGGACGTTGTGTGCACCCGGCAGGTTGAGCTCCACCGCCAGCGGCGCCCGGCCCTCGCGCAGGACGTCGAAACGGGAACGGAAGCCCGACCGTTGCACGTTGACCGCCCGCAGGTCGGCGTGCGCGGACAGTCCGTAGGTCAGGATCGGCCGCGGCACCTGCGGGATGATCTCGCGCACCTCCGCGTCGTCCGCGCACAGGACCGCCAGGCCCCAGAACGGCAGGTTGTGCAGGAAGTCGACGAAGCCCTGCTTGAGGCGATCGAAGTCGCCGCCGTAGGTTGCGAGGTGGTCGCGGTCGATGTTGGTGACGATGGCGATGACCGGCTGCAGGTGCAGGAACGACGCGTCGCTCTCGTCCGCCTCGGCGACGAGGTAGCGGCTGGCGCCGAGGCGCGCGTTGGTGCCCGCGCTCTTCAGCTGCCCGCCGATGACGAAGGTCGGGTCCAGGCCGCCGGCCGCGAGCAGGCTGGCCACCAGGCTCGTGGTCGTGGTCTTGCCGTGCGTCCCGGCGACCGCGATTCCCTGGCGGAAGCGCATCAGCTCGGCCAGCATCTCGGCGCGCTGCACCACCGGCAGTCGCGCCTCGCGCGCCGCCACGAGTTCCGGGTTGTCGCCGGGAACTGCGGTCGACACGACGACGACGTCGGCCGCGGCCACATGCGCCGCGTCGTGCCCGATGTGGACCCTGGCGCCGAGCCGCTCGAGCTGGCGCGTGACGGCGTTGGCCTTGAGGTCGGAGCCCTGCACCTGGTAGCCCAGGTTGAGCAGCACCTCGGCGATGCCGCCCATGCCGGCCCCGCCGATGCCGACGAAGTGGATGCAGTGGATCCTGCGCATCCGGTCGGTCATCGCGCGGCCTCCGCGGCAGCGACGCACAGGCCGGCAAGCCGCTCGGCCGCGTCGGTGACGGCGACCGCGCGCGCGGCGCGCGCCATCGCGAGCGGCACCTCGCGCCCGCCCTCGAGGATCTCGAGGAGCTCCTGCGCCAGGCGTTCGGGCGTCAGCTCGGCCTCGCGGATCACCCGCGCGGCACCGGCCG
>DATHZW010000237.1:0-3248 GCA_035458405.1 Steroidobacteraceae bacterium
CATGTACAGCAGCCCGAGCGGCGGCACCGGGTCGGGAAGTTGTTCGCGATTGGGCGAGATGAATGCGATTCGCAAGACGGGCTCCCTCGGCGTTGCTCACCTGGTTCCGGGCGTCGCCCGGCCAGCTGCATGTTGTCACGACTTGCGGGTTCGCGGAAACGTCAGCAGCCAGCCCGACGGTCGCAGCCGGCCGCGCTAGGGCCCGTTCCAGAAGTCGTAGAAGTTGAACCAGTTGTATGGCGCGATCCGGACGTGCTCGGCAAGCCGGTTGGCGAAGTCCTGGACGGCGGCATGCAGTTGTTCCCTGCGCCGGTGCCGGTCGACCTGCAGTTCCTGCGTCAGCAGCTCGAAATGGAGGTCGTAGCGGTTGCCGCCGCGGTACAGGCCGATGCAGAACACCACCGGGACATGGGTGACGGCGGCGATCTGCCACGGCGCCAGCGGAAAGCCCGCCGGCCCCCCCAGGAAGTCGACCTCGACCACCTCGTGCCCCGGCCGTCCCCGGTCGGCCAGCATCGTCACCAGCTCGCCACGCTCCAGCGCCGCGCCGATCTCCAGCGCTACCGATACGCCGGCCTGCCGCGGATTGATGATGCCGGCGGCCATCTTCGGGCTCAGCTCCGTGAGGATCGCCGACAACACCGGGCTGTGTCCGGCGTCCAGAACCACCCGGACCGTGACCTCCGGGCGCATCAGGCTGAACGCACGCAGGGAGTCGAAGCTGCCGGCATGAGCCCCGATCAACAGCACGCCCTGGCCGTGCTCCATGGCCTCGTGCAGCCGCTCGACACCGATGATGCGAATGTCGAAGTTGTCGAGCTTCTCCTTCAGGAAATAGATGCGATCGAGCGTCACGCCGGCGAAGCTGTGGAAGTGCCGCGCGACCTCCAGCAGGCTTGGCCGGCGCCCGAGCACCCTGGCGAGATACTCCCTCGATGCCCGCCGTTCGGGACCGCGCCTGACCAGGAAATAGGCGGTGACCGGCAGCAGGACGAGGCGCGCGGCGCCGCGACCGAGGCCGAGCGCCACGGCCACCAGAAACCGCAGCGCGAAGGGGCTGCCACCTTCGGGGCGATCGAGCCAGGAACGGGTCACGTGTCGGTCGCCTGCTCGAGCGAGGGCGTGGCCTTGCCGGCCGCGACCGCGGCCGGCGACGGTTCAGGCGGGGCGCCAGGAGGCCGTGGTGGGCGGTACGCGAAGGGTTCGGGGGCTGCCAGGTCTTGGGTCGGCTCTTTTACGGTCACGATCGGCTTGGCACCATGGCTGGACCTGCCGCAGCATGAACGTTTCCGATTCGGCAGACAACCGGGCCCCGCCGCGCCGGGCGCCCGGCCGGGCCATGGGTTGATCCGGCCCGCCGGCGGCGTTAGGTTGACGGGGAAGGGAAGCCGCCGCGGGTCGCGGTGCACGGGTTCCCTGCTTCGTTGACCGAAAACGCCGCCGCAGAAATTCCCGGCGGCTGCATATCGCAAGGAGCATGAAAATGAATCCAACAGTCGAATCCATCGGGCGGATGTCGCTCGTCCCGCTGGCCCTGGCGATCCTGTCGATTTCCACCGCACATGCGGATGGCCTGCAGGCCACCGCCGAGATCAAGGGTTGCACCAATCCGGCCATCTCGGGAACCGCAAGCCTGGTCGAGCAGGTCACGCCGGAAGGCGTCAAGGAAGTCACGATCGAGATGACGGTCAAGGGCCTCACCGACGGCAAGCACGCGGTCCACATCCATGAAGTCGCCTCCTGTGAGCCCTGTGGCTCGGCCGGGGGTCACTTCGATCCCGGTCCTTTCGGCCAGTCGCGGCCCGACAGCGCGACCGACGAGGTGCCGGCCAAGGACATCAATCATCCCTACCACATGGGTGACCTGGTCAATCTGCAGGTCAAGGACGGCGTCGGCCACATGAAGCACACGACCAACCGGGTGACCCTGTCCCCGGGGCGGCTGGGCCTCTTCGACGACAATGGCAGTGCGTTCATCGTCCACACCAATGCGGACACCTACTGCGACCAGGAGTCGGACCTGAAGAAGGGTTGCGCGGGCGGGTCGCGCGACGCCTGCGGCATCATCCGGCCGGCGCCGTAACCAGTAGCGAATCGACGGCGGAGCGGGTAGAGTCGCCCGCCGTCGCGTTCCCCGGCAGGGAACCGCGGCCGGTTCAGGGCGCGCCGTGACGCGCCCGGTCGGAGCGGATTCTCATGAACATCGATGATTTGCGCGGCCAGTTGCTGGCCCGTTTCCGGCTGGCCGGGCGCAGCGTGCGCCACCTCAGGAAGATCGCCGCCGAGAGCGTGCAGCATCCGGAGGTCATGGACCGCGTCCATGACGGCGGCGACCTCACCCCCCGTTTCGCGCTGATGACGGTCCTTTCCTGCGGCATCGCCATCCTCGGGCTGCTGCAGAACTCGGTCGCCGTGATCATCGGCGCCATGCTGGTCTCGCCGTTGATGGGGCCGATCGTGGCGCTGGGCTTTTCCCTGACCACGGTCGACTACCGGCAGATGAAACGCAGCGTCGTGGCGCTCGGCGTCGGCCTCGTGGTGGCGCTGCTGATGTCCATCGTGATCGTCTCGTTCAGCCCGCTGCAGGCCGAGACGCCGGAGATCCTGGCGCGCACCCAGCCGAACCTGTTCGACTTGCTGGTCGCGGTGTTTTCGGGCCTTGCCGGTGGCTACGCGGTCATCAAGGGCCGGGGCGAGGCGATCGTGGGCGTGGCCATTGCCACCGCGCTGATGCCGCCGCTGGCGGTCGTCGGCTACGGCATCGCGACGCTGAAGATGCACATCGCGATGGGCTCGTTCCTGCTGTTCATGACGAACCTGCTGGCCATCGCGCTCAGCGTCGCCCTGCTGGCCCGCTGGTACCGGTTCACGGCCAGCGACAGCCCGGTGAGCGTGATGTGGCAGACGGTGCTCACGTTGGTGACCTTTGCCGCGCTGTCGGTTCCGCTGGGCCTGGCACTGGTCGATATCGGTCGCAAGACGGTGGTCGGCGTAACGGTGCGGGCCGAGATCGAGCGCCAGTTCGAGGGGCGCCGCAGTACGATCGAGAGCCTCGACATCGCCGGGGGCCGGGGCGAGCCCCTGGAGGTGGCCGCGACGGTGCTGACGCCGGTGTTCAGGGCCGGTGCCGAGTCGGCCGTTGCAGGCGGGATCGCGCGGAAACTCGGCCAGGTGGCGCAGGTGTCCATCGACCAGGTCGTGGTCAGCCGCGAGGATCTCGACGAGCGTATATCACAACAGGCTGCGGA
>DATHZW010000238.1:0-2845 GCA_035458405.1 Steroidobacteraceae bacterium
GCAGGTGGTTGTGGACAGTCCGACTTGGCTGGCGACGTCTGCTGCGGACAATGAGCCGTCGCGCTGCAGCGCGTCCAGGATCCCCCGGTCGATACGATCTATTTCAACGCGCACTATTTTTTTAATGAATTTGCACTTAGGTTGGCCAATATTGCGCATTTGTGCAGAACAGCACGAAAAAATCAACACCCGACCGGGTCTGGACGTACGATATCGGCCACAAATTTTGAAAGATCGAAAGGGCGCACCGCATGAGACCCTCCCGCCTGCACATCCCGAAACACCATTCGCGGCCGGGCGAGACGCCCGACTTCAGTTATCTCGAGCTTTCGCCTGCGGGCGCGACCCGGCGGCCGGACATCGCCACGCGAGTCCGCGACATGAACGGCCTGGCCTTCGAACTGGTCCGCGTCATTGACGACGACCACAAGGCCGTCGGGGCCTGGAATCCGCACCTCGATCCCCCGGAACTGCAGGTCGCGCTCAGGCACATGCTGCTGACGCGTGCCTTCGACGACCGCATGCAGCGCATGCAGCGCTCGGGCAAGGTTTCCTTCTACATGCGCTCGCTGGGCGAGGAAGCCGTGGCGGTGGCGCAGGGCATGGCGCTGAGGCCGACGGACATGCTGTTCCCGGCCTACCGGCAGCAGGGCCTGTACGTGGTGCGTGGCCGGCCGATCGTCGACCTCATGTGCCAGCTGCTGTCCAATACGCGCGACATGTGCAAGGGCCGGCAACTGCCGGTGATGTATCACTGGCGGGACGGCAACATCTTCTCGATCTCCGGCAACCTGACGACGCAGTTCCCGCAGGCCGTGGGCTGGGCGATGGCCGCGGCAATCAAGGGAACGGACGACATCGCGTCCAGCTGGATCGGCGAAGGCTCGAGCGCCGAGGCCGACTTTCATCACGCCATGCTGTTCGCCTCGGTGTACGAGGCGCCCGTCATCCTCAACGTGGTGAACAACCAGTGGGCGATCTCGACCTTCCAGGGCTTTGCCGGCGGTGAGCACCGCTCCTTCGCGGCACGTGGCCCGGGATTCGGCATGGCCGGCCTGAGGGTGGACGGCAACGACTTCCTGGCCGTCTACGCCGTCACACGCTGGGCCGCGGAGCGCGCCCGCAATGGCTTCGGGCCGACCATCATCGAGCACGTGACCTATCGCGGCGCGGCACACTCGACCAGCGACGACCCGGCCCGCTACCGGCCGAAGGACGACTACGAGCGCTGGCCGCTGGGCGATCCCGTGGAGCGCCTGAAGAATCACCTGATCGGCCTCGGCGAGTGGTCGGAGAAGCGTCACGCCTTGCTGGCAAAGGAAATGGATGAACATGTGCAGGCTTCGTGGAAGGAGGCCGTGACCCACGGAACCCTGACCGAGCCGCCGCGCCTGGACGCGCACCTGATGTTCGAGGACGTGTTCAAGGAAATGCCCGCGCACCTGAAGATCCAGGAGGCGCAGCTCCGGGCAGAGCTGGCGGGGAAGTAGACCATGGCACAGATGAACATGATCCAGGCGTTGAACTCGGCCATGGACATCATGCTCGGGCGCGACCCGAACGTGGTCATCCTCGGCGAAGACGTCGGTTACTTCGGCGGCGTCTTCCGCGTAACGGACGGCCTGCAGCGCAAGTACGGCGAGCACCGCGTGCTGGATACGCCGATCGCGGAAGGCGGCATTGTCGCCGCCGCGATCGGCATGGGCGTGAACGGCCTGCGACCGGTGGCCGAAATCCAGTTCGCCGACTACATCTACCCGGCCTACGACCAGATCGTCAGCGAGCTGGCCCGGTTGCGCTATCGCAGCGCAGGGGAGTTCTTCGCGCCGGTGACGATCCGCACCCCCTGCGGTGGCGGCATTCGCGGCGGGCAGACGCATTCGCAGAGCCCGGAAGGCGTCTTCGCGCACGTGTCCGGCCTGAAGGTGGTGATGCCGGCGAACCCCTACGATGCCAAGGGCCTGCTGATCTCGGCCATCGAGGACGACGATCCGGTGGTCTTCTTCGAGCCCAAGCGAATCTACAACGGCCCCTTCGACGGCGACCCGAACAAGCCGGCGGTGCCGTGGAGCACCCATCCCAAGGGCGAGGTGCCGGAAGGCCACTACACCGTGCCGATCGGCAAGGCGGAAGTCGTCCGCGAGGGCGGCGACGTCACGATCGTGACCTATGGCACGATGGTGCACGTCTGCGTGGCCGCCGCTCGCGGGCTGGGCCTCGATGCCGAGATCATCGACGTGCGGACCATGGTGCCGCTGGATGTCGAGACCCTCGTCAACTCGGTGCAGAAGACCGGCCGCTGCGTCATCGCCCATGAAGCGACTCGCTTCGGGGGTTACGGGGGCGAATTGTCGGCGACGATCCAGGAGGAGTGCTTCTGGCATCTCGAGGCCCCGATCCAGCGCGTGGCCGGATGGGACACGCCTTATCCGCACGCCTTCGAGTGGGAGTACTTTCCGGGCCAGGCGCGCGTCGCCGCGGCGCTCAAGACAGTCATGGAGGCCGCATGAGCCGCTTCGTCTTCAAGATGCCGGATCTCGGCGAGGGCACGGTCGAGGCCGAGGTCGTCGAGTGGAAGGTGAAGGTGGGCGACATGGTCCAGGAGGACCAGGTGATCGCGGAAGTCATGACGGACAAGGCGGCCGTGGAGGTTCCCTCGCCCGTGAGCGGGCGTGTCGTTTCCCTCACCGGCGAGCCCGGCCAAATGATAGCCGTGGGCTCCGAACTGATCGTGTTCGACACCTCGGGCGAAGCGCCTCCCGTGGCCGCGGCGCCGGCCGGGGCGCCTGCGCAGCCCGTCGCCGCGCCGCCGCTGGCCCCCGCGCCTCCCGCGGTGCCACCCGCC
>DATHZW010000239.1:0-6904 GCA_035458405.1 Steroidobacteraceae bacterium
GCCGGCCGTCGACGTCGTGCTCGACGGCCGGGGCGGCGAGGAAATGCTGCGCACCACCCGCGAGAACCTGGGCAAGCCGATGGCGGTGGTGTTCATCGAGAAGGAGCGCGAGCTGGTGGACCGGGACGGCCGCAAGGTCGTGGTCGATCGTTCCACCGAGGAAGTCATCAGCGTCGCCACGATCCGCGGCGTGTTCTCCAACCGCTTCCAGATCACCGGGCTGACCGCCTCCGAGGGCCAGGAGCTGGCCAAGCTGCTGCGCGCCGGCGCGCTGGCGGCGCCGCTGTACATCGTCGAGCAGCGCCTGATCGGGCCGAGTCTCGGCCGGGACAACATCGAGCGCGGCTTCAACGCGCTGGTGATCGGCATGGTGATCACCCTCGTGTTCCTGGTCGTCTATTACCGGCTGTTCGGGCTGGTCGCCAACATCGTGCTGGTCTCCAACGTGGTCATGATCACGGCGGCACTGTCGCTGTTCGGCGCGGCGCTGACGCTGCCGGGCATCGCCGGCATCGTGCTGACGGTCGGCATGGCGGCCGACGCCAACGTGCTGATCTACGAGCGCATACGCGAGGAACTGCGCAACGGCACATCGCCGTGGGCGGCGATCAACGGCGGCTTCGAGCATGCGCTGTCGGCGATCATCGACGCCAACGTGACGACGCTCATCGCGGCGGTCATGCTGTTCGCCTTCGGCACGGGGCCGATCCGCGGCTTCGCCGTCGTGCTGTTCATCGGCATTTTGACCTCGCTGTTCACCGCGCTGATGGGCAGCCGTGCGGTGATCCAGCTCATCTACGGCCGCCGCCGGCGCATCGAGCAGCTGGCCATCTGAGGGCACGACATGGAATTCTTCCGCAAGGTCACCAAGATCCGCTTCATGGAGAAGCGCAAGATCTGGTACGCATTCTCGGCCGTGATCATGATCGGCTCGGTCGTGCTGGTCGCCGTGCGCGGCCTCAACTTCGGCATCGACTTCACGGGCGGCATCGTCATCGAGGCGGGCTACTCGGGCCCGGCGGACCTCGAGCGCACGCGCGCCGCGCTGGCCCAGGCAGGCCTGGGCGCGGCGCAGGTGCAGAGCTTCGGCACCGCTGCCGACGTGCTGGTGCGCCTGCCGCCGGCGGAGGGCAAGGAGGCGATGTCCCTGTCGGACCGCGCCATCGAGGCCATCAAGTCGGTCGACGCGGGCGCGGAGATCCGCCGGACCGAGGCCATCGGCCCGCAGGTGGGCCGCGAGCTCACCGAGAAGGGCGCCACGGCCATGATCATGACGCTGCTGTTCATCGGCATCTACGTCGTCATGCGCTTCCAGTGGAAGTTCTCGGTCGGCGCGATCCTGGCGGCGCTGCACGACCCGTTCCTGGTGGTCGGGTTCTTCGCGCTCACGCAGATGACCTTCGACCTGGCGGTGCTGGCCGCGATCCTGGCCGTGATCGGCTACTCGCTCAACGACACCGTGGTCGTGTTCGACCGCGTGCGCGAGCGGCTGCTGTCGATGCGCAAGGCGCCGCCCATCGAGGTCATGAACCGCGCCATCAACGAGACTCTGTCGCGCACCCTGATGACCTCGGTCACGACGCTGATCGTGGTCGTGTCGCTGCTTCTGCTGGGCGGCGAGGCGCTGCAGGGCTTCGCCGTGGCGCTGATTGTGGGCGTGATCGTCGGCACGTACTCGTCGATCTACGTCGCCGGCGCCGTGACCCTGGACCTGGGGCTGTCACAGCGCGACCTGATGCCGCCGGAGAAGAAGGAGGAGGCCGACGCGCTGCCCTGACGCACGGCCGGCAGGATAATGATGGAACTGCTCACCGATCCGGCTGCCTGGCTGTCCTTCGTCACCCTGGCGGTCCTGGAAATCGTCCTCGGGATCGACAACATCATCTTCCTGTCGATCCTGTCGTCGAGGCTGCCGAAGGCGCAGCAGCCGCGGGCGCGGGTCCTCGGGCTGGGTTTCGCGATGCTGACGCGCATCGGCCTGCTGTTCTCGATCACCTGGCTGATCGGGCTGACGGCGCCGCTGTTCTCGATCGGCTTCCTGGAGCAGGAGATCTCCGGCCGCGACCTGATCCTGCTGGCCGGCGGCCTGTTCCTGCTGGCGAAGAGCGTCAGCGAGATCCACGGGTCCCTCGAGGGCGTGGAGCAGACGCGCAAGGTCGACGCGAAGGCCAGCTTCATGCTGGTGATCGTGCAGATCGGCATCCTCGACATCGTGTTCTCGCTGGACTCCGTGTTCACCGCAGTGGGCCTCGCCCAGCACGTCGAGATCATGGTCGCGGCCATCGTGCTGGCGGTGCTGGTGATGATGTTCCTGGCAGGGCCGATCAACGAGTTCATCGACCGCCATCCGACCATCAAGATCCTGGCGCTCGCGTTCCTGATCCTGGTGGGCGTGGCGCTGGTGGCCGACGCCTTCGACGTGCACATCCCGAAGGGCTACCTGTACTTCGCGATGGCGTTCTCGGTGGGCGTGGAGATGGTCAACATCCGCATGCGGCGCAAGGCCCCGCCGCTGGAGTTGCGCGGGCCGCACATGAGCGAGGAAGAGGCCGGCTCCTGAGGCCCGGGTGCCGC
Source organism: Steroidobacteraceae bacterium (assembly GCA_035458405.1). GTDB lineage: Bacteria > Pseudomonadota > Gammaproteobacteria > Steroidobacterales > Steroidobacteraceae > SG8-30. The sequence continues at coordinate 2,575 of DATHZW010000239.1, forward strand.
CTCAGTCCGCCAGTTCCGCGGGGACGTGGGGGGCGAGCGCCTCGATCAGCGCCGCGTAGATCTTGGGCGCCCCGGCGACGATGTTGCCCTGCTGCGCATACGCCTTGCCGGTCAGCGTGCCGACCAGCCCGCCGGCCTCGGTGATGAGCAGCGTACCGGCGGCCGTGTCCCAGGGCTGCAGCCCGATCTCCCAGAAGCCGTCGAGGCGGCCGGCCGCCACGTAGGCGAGGTCGAGCGCCGCGGAGCCGGGCCGCCTGACGCCGGCCGCCGCGCCCATGACCACCTCCAGCATCCCGAGGTAGGGCTTCATGAACCTCGCGTTCTCCCGGTAGGGGAACCCGGTGCCGATCAGGGCGCCTTCCAGCTCGCGCCTGCGGGTGACGCGGATCTTGCGCCCCTCGAGCTGCGCCCCGGCGCCGCGGGTCGCGGTGAACAGCTCGCTGCGCAGCGGGTCGAAGACCACGGCGATCTCCGGCCGGCCGTTGTGCTCGCAGGCGATGGACACCGAGTACTGCGGGAAGCCGTGCAGGAAGTTGGTCGTGCCGTCGAGCGGGTCGATGATCCAGACATATTCGTCGTTGCCCGCGCTGGAGCGCCCGCTCTCCTCGGCCAGGATGCCGTGCTGCGGATAGGACTTGCGGATCACGGAGATGATCTCGGCCTCGGCGGCGCGGTCGACTTCCGAGACGAAATCGTTGCGGGACTTGGCCGACACGTCGAGATTGGGGCCGCGGTCGATATTGCGGACGATGAGGTCGCCGGCCTTCCTGGCCGCCCGGACGGCGATGTTGATCAGTGGATGCATGACGATTCCCGCTTAAAGAACGGCGCCTGCCGGACGAGTCCGCGGCGCAGCGAGTTAGAATACCAGCAAGCAGAGACAGCCGCGATGAAACAGCCCATACGCATCGTCCTGGTCGATCCCAGCCACCCCGGCAACGTGGGTGCGGCGGCGCGCGCCATGAAGAACATGGGGCTCGCGGAGCTGGTGCTGGTCAGGCCGAAGGAATTCCCGAGCGAGGAAGCCACGGTGCGCGCCTCGCAGGCGGCCGACCTGCTCGAGCGCGCGCGCGTGACGGACACGATCGCCGCGGCGATCGACGGTTGCGGCCTGGTGCTCGGCACCAGCGCGCGGCCCCGCAGCGCGAACTGGACGGTGCTCGACCCGCGCGCCGCGGCCCGCCGCGCGATCGAGGAATCCGCCCGCAGGCCGGTTGCCGTGCTGTTCGGCGGCGAGCGCAACGGCCTGTCCAACGACGACCTGGCCGCCTGCCACGCGCTGCTGAACGTCCCGGCCGACCCGGCGTACGAGTCGCTGAACCTGGCCCAGGCGGTGCAGATCGTGACCTGGGAGCTGCGCATGGCCGCCGGCGCCGAACCCCGGCGCCTTGCGGCCGAGGCGCCGCCCGCGACCCCTGAGCAGGTCGCGAACCTGCACGCCCACCTGGCCGTCGTGCTGAAGCAGATCGGCTTCATGGGCGAGCGCAACGTCGCCAACCTCGGCTTCAGGCTGGAGCGCCTGCTGGCCAGGGCGGTCCCCGACGAGAAGGAAGTCCAGATCCTGCGCGGCCTGCTGACGGCCGTGCAGCGCAGCGTCGCGCGCGGCGGGGGCGACTGAGGCATGGGCCGGCCGATCTACCTGGACTACGCGGCCAGCAGCCCGGTCCACCCGGAGGTGGCCGCGGCGATGGCCGCATGCCTCGGGCCTGACGGGCTCCATGCCAACCCGTCGTCCGGTCACGCCGAGGGCCGGCGGGCGGCGGCGGCGATCGAGCAGGCGCGCGCGTCGGTCGCCGCATTGCTGGGCGCCGGACCCGAGTCGATCCTGTTCACCTCCGGCGCGACGGAAAGCGACAACCTGGCCCTGCTCGGCGCCTGCCGTGCGGGCCGGGCCCGCGGCAAGCACCTCGTGACCTCGCGGGTCGAGCATCGCGCGGTGACGGATGCCTGCCAGCAGCTGGAGCGCGAGGGCTTCGCGGTCAGCTGGCTGAAGCCGGGCCCGGACGGGCGCATCGCCCCCGCGCAGGTCGCCTCGGCCCTGCGGCCTGACACGCTGCTGGTGTCGGTCATGCACGGCAACAACGAGACGGGCGTCGTCAACGACGTCGCCGCCATCGGCCGCCTCTGCAGCGAGCGGGGCGTGCTGCTGCACGTCGACGCGGCGCAGAGCGCCGGCCGCGTGCGGATCGATGCGGGCGACCTGAACGCGGACCTGATCGCCTTCACCGCCCACAAGCTGGGCGGGCCCAAGGGGATCGGCGCGCTCTACCTCAGGCCGCGTCCCCGTCCCGCGTTGCAGCCGCTGCAGTTCGGGGGCGGCCAGGAAAGGGGGATCCGCTCCGGGACGCTCGCGACGCACCAGATCGTCGGATTTGGCGCTGCCTGCCGGATCGCGGCAGCGGACCTCGAGACGGAGGCGATGCGCGTCCGGTCGCTGCGTGAGCGGCTCTGGGGCCGGCTGCAGGCCGCCGGGTCCGCCTGGCGCAACGGCGAGGGGGAGCCTTCGTTGCCCGGCATCCTGAACGTCGGTTTCGCCGGCATCGAGGGGGAGAGCCTGCTGCTGGCCCTCGACGGCCTGGTCTGCGCCTCGAGCGGTTCCGCCTGCCATTCCGCCGTCGCCGAGCCGTCCTACGTGCTGCGGGCCCTCGGACTGTCGGACCTGGGCTGTCAGGCGTCGCTGCGGCTGAGCCTCGGCCGCTTCACCCGGGAGGAAGACGTCGATGAGGCCGCCTCCGCGATCCTGGCGGCAGTCGAGAGGTTGCGCCGCATCGCGCCGCCCGGTGCGCTGGAGCGCATCCGGTGAGCGAGGGTTCCTACTACTCGGCGGAGGTCCGGCGGCTGTTCGCGGCACCGCCGCGCTGCGGCGCCCTGCCGCCGGGCCCGGGGACGCCGTGCCGTGGGGAGGCCGAGGCGCTGGACCGGGGGGCCTGGGTGCGGCTGGAAGCGCGTCTCCAGGACGGGATCGTTGCGGATGCGCGTTTCCGGGCCTGGGGCTGCCCGCACCTGATCGCCGCCTGCGCCCTGGTGACCGAGCGGCTGGTCGGGCAGCCGGCGCCAGGGGCCTTTCGTCTCGATCCGGCCGGGCTGGCGCGCGAACTCGAGGTGCCGACGGCGAAGCTCGGCCGGCTGCTGGTGCTGGAGGACGCCCTGAGCGGACTCGCTGCAGGATTGGCCCCGGCACAGTAAGATGCCGGGGAACCTCCACCGACACGTGGAATCCAGGGAACAGATGGGCATCACACTCACCAAGTCAGCCGCCGAACGGGTCCGTAATTTCATTGCCTCCCGGGGCCAGGGCATCGGCCTCAGGCTCGGCATCCGCAAGACCGGCTGCTCCGGCTACGCCTACGTCGTCAACTACGCCGACGCGGTCGAGGAGGGTGACCTGGTGTTCGACAGCGAGGGCGTCAAGGTCATCGTGGACGCCGACAGCCTGTCGCTGATCGACGGCACGGAGATCGACTTCGTGCGCCACGGCCTGAGCGAGGCTTTCCGCTTCCGTAATCCCAACGTCAAGGGCGAATGCGGCTGCGGGGAGAGCTTCAGCGTCTGATTTGTCCTTGGCGGACGCGTACTTCCGCGCGGTGCCCTGATTTGCCGGGGACCCCGGCGGAACGCTAGACTAGCGTGTTTGAGGCAGCCGGCCGGGGCCCCTCGCCAAGGGCGTGGGCGTCCGCCGGCTTTCCGTTGTGACCTGCGAATTTTCCAGAGGATCCCATGGCCCTAGAGCGCACCCTTTCCATCGTCAAGCCGGACGGAGTCGAGAAGAACCTGATCGGCGAGGTCTATCGTCGCTTCGAGCAGGCCGGCCTGGTGATCGTCGCCGCGAGGATGATGCACCTCAGCCTGAAGGAAGCCGAGGGCTTCTACGCGGTGCACCGCGAGCGGCCCTTCTTCAAGGACCTGTGCGCCTACATGACGTCGGGCCCGGTCATCGTCCAGGTCCTCGAGGGCGAGAACGCCGTGCTGCGCCATCGCGAGATCATGGGCGCCACCGATCCCAGGAAGGCGGCGCCCGGCACGATCCGCGCGGACCTCGCGGCCAGCATCGAGGAGAACGTGGTGCACGGCTCGGACAGCGCCGAAAACGCCGCCCGCGAGATCGCGTACTTCTTCGCCGAGACCGAGATCTGCCCGCGCACGCGCTGAGCAGGGATTGAAGTGAGCCCAGTCGCCACATCGAAGGTCAACCTGCTCGGGCTGTCGCGGCCCGAGCTGGAGGCGTTCGTCGCCACGCTCGGCGCCAAGCCGTTCCGGGCCCGGCAGCTGATGAAGTGGATGTACCGCAAGGGGGCGTCCGACTTCGGCAGGATGACCGACCTCGCCAAGG
>DATHZW010000240.1:0-6611 GCA_035458405.1 Steroidobacteraceae bacterium
CGCGCGACGCGGCGCAGGCCGAGGGCACCGAATGCTACCGGCTGTTCATACGTTCCCTGCTCGACCTCACCGACAACCTCGTCGGCGGCAAGGTGGTCCCGCCGGCGGACGTGGTGCGCGCCGATCCGGACGACACCTACCTCGTGGTCGCGGCCGACAAGGGCCCGGCCAGCTTCTCGGACATCGCCAACGCGATCTCCGCCGAGTACGGCTACTGGCTCGGCGACGCCTTCGCCTCCGGCGGCTCGGCGGGCTACGACCACAAGAAGATGGGCATCACCGCGCGCGGCGGATGGGAGTGCGTCAAGCGGCACTTCCGCGAGCTCGGCATCGACATCCAGTCGCAGGAATTCACCGTCGCCGGCATCGGCGACATGTCGGGCGACGTCTTCGGCAACGGCCTGCTGCTCTCCAAGCACATCAGGCTGCTGGCCGCGTTCAACCACCAGCACATCTTCCTGGATCCCGAGCCGGATACCGCCCGCAGTTTCGCGGAGCGCCGCCGCGTGTTCCGGATGCCGCGCTCCAGCTGGGAGGACTACGACGCCAGCCTCATCTCGAAGGGCGGCGGCGTCTTTCCGCGCAGCGCGAAGTCCATCGCCTTGTCGCAGGAGGCGCGTCGCATGCTCGGCATCGAAGCGGCCACGGCGTCGCCCCGCGACATCGTCCGTGCAATCCTGAAGATGCCGGTCGACCTGCTCTGGAACGGCGGCATAGGCACCTACGTCAAGTCCACGGAGGAGACCCACGCCGAGGTCGGCGACCGCAACAACGACGCCGTCCGGGTCGACGGGCGCGAGCTGCGCTGCCGCGTCATCGGCGAGGGCGGCAACCTCGGACTGTCGCAGCGCGGCCGCATCGAGTACGCGATGAACGGCGGCCGCATCAACACCGACTTCATCGACAACTCGGGCGGGGTCAACTGCTCCGACGTCGAGGTCAACATCAAGATCCTGTTGAGCAGCGCCATGCAGGGCGGACGGCTCAAGCGCGCCCGGCGCGACGAGCTGCTGGCGAGCATGACCGGGGAAGTCGGCTCGCTGGTGCTGCGCGGCAACTACCTGCAGAGCCAGGCGCTGTCCACGATCGAGGCCCATGCGGTCGAGCGCATCTCCGAGCATGCGCACGTGATCCGTGCGCTGGAGCGCTCCGGGGCGCTGGACCGGGCGCTGGAAGCGCTGCCGACGGAAGACGAGATCGCGGACCGCCGTCGCCTCGGCCAGGGACTGTCGCGCCCGGAACTCGCGATGGTCCTGTCGTATTCCAAGCTCTGGCTGTACGACCGGCTGATCGAGTCGGACGTCCCCGAAGACCCCTACCTGGGCCGCGAGTTGATCCGTTATTTCCCGGAGCCCGTGCAGAAGAAGTTCCACAAGGAGATCCTGGAACACCCGCTGCGCCGCGCGATCATCGTGACCGCGACGACCAACAGCCTGGTCAACCGCATGGGACCCGTGTTCGCGATCCGCGCGCAGGAAGACACCGGCACGGACATCGGGCGGATCGCACGCGCGTATTCCATCGCGCGCGAGATCACCGACATGCGCGACCTGTGGTCGGACATCGAGTCGCTCGACAACAAGGTGCCCACCGAGTTGCAGCACCGCATGCTCTACGTGAGCTCGCGCCTGCTCCGCTACCTCACCTACTGGGTGCTGGCCAATCGCAAGGGCAGCCTCGACATCGAGCACGCCGTCTCGGCGCTGCGACCGGGCCTCAAGGAGCTGCTGCAGCGGCTGCCGTCGCTGCTCGTCGGCCTGGAGGCGACCCAGTACGAGGCGTCCCTGGCCCGCCTGCGCGCCGACGGGGCGCCCGAGGCGATCGCCCGGCGGGTCGCCAGCTTCGGGGCGGGGCAGGCGGCGATCGACGCGGTCGACATCGCCGTCGCCGGCAAGCTGTCGGCGGAACGCGCCGCGAAGGTCTACTTCCGGCTCGGCGCCAGCCTCGGTCTCGACTGGATCCGCAGCGAAATCGAGGGCCTGACGGTGGAGGGCCACTGGCAGGCGGTGGCGCGTGGAACCCTGCGCGAGGAGGCCTACAGCCTGCAGCGCGCGATCACCGCCGATGCGCTGGCCCGCGGCGCGTCGAAGGATCCGGACGCCGAGATCGCTGCCTGGATCGCCCCGCGCGCACGCGAGGTGGAGACCCTGAGGCGCACCGTGCAGGAGATGCGCTCGGTCGACGGCACCGACTTCGCGACGCTGTCGGTCGCACTGCAGGCCGTGCGTCGGCTGGCGGCTCGTTGAGCGGCGGCGTAGGCTAAGATTCCGGCCGCACCCACGCACAGGAGGGCAACGTGCCCGGCAAGCTGGTACTGGTCCGTCATGGCCAGAGCACATGGAACCTGGACAACCTCTTCACGGGTTGGACCGACGTCGACCTGACCGAGCAGGGTCGCGCGGAGGCCGGTAACGCCGCCGCGCTGCTGAAGGCCGAGGGGTTCTCCTTCGACATCGCCTTCACCTCGGTCCTCAAGCGCGCCATCCGGACGCTCTGGATCGTCCTCGACGGCATGGACCTGATGTGGATCCCGGTGGAGCGCAGCTGGCGGCTCAACGAGCGCCACTACGGGTCGCTGCAGGGTCTCAACAAGGCCGAGACGGTCGAGGAGTACGGCGAGGAACAGGTGCTCATCTGGCGACGCAGCTACGACATCCCGCCGCCGCCGCTGGCCGGCGACGATCCGCGGCACCCGGGCTTCGACCCGCGCTACGCCGGGCTGAAGAGGGAAGACCTGCCCGCAACGGAGTCCCTCAAGGACACGCTGCAGCGGGTCATGCCGTTCTGGGACTCACGCATCAGCGGCGAGCTGCGCGCCGGCAAGGACGTGCTGGTGGTCGCCCACGGCAACAGCCTGAGGGCGCTGGTGAAGATGCTGGACGGCATGTCCGACGAAGACATCGTCGGCTTCAATATCCCGACCGGCGTACCCATCGTCTACGAGCTCGACGACGCGCTGCGGCCGGCGGCGCCACGCCGTTTTCTCGGCGACCCCGAGTCGGTCAAGGCGGCGGCCGAGGCCGTCGCCCGCCAGGCACAGAAGCGCTGAATCTCTGCGGTGCCAGGCACCTCTTTTTAACGCGGAAAGCTGGGCTTGCGCTTGCCGAGGAAGGCAGCGATGCCCTCCACCGCCTCCGGCGACGTGGCCTGCGATGCGATGGTGCGGCTCTCGTCCTCGAGCTGGGCTTCGAGCGAAGCCTCGCTGCGCATCAGCCGCTTGGCGTGTCCGAAGGCCGTGAGCGGTCCGGCGGCAAGGCGCGAGGCCAGGCTTGCGGCTTCCGCCGCGACCTCCGCATCCGGCACCACCTTGTTGACGAGCCCCCAGTCCAGCGCCTCTGCGGCGCTCAGCGGCCGGTTCGTCAGGACCAGTTCCATCGCGCGCTTGGTGCCCACGGCACGCGGCAGGAAGTACGAGGTGCTGCCGTCCGGCGTCAGGCCGACGGCCGTATAGGCCAGCGCAAACCGGGCGCCTTCGGCCGCGATGGCCAGGTCCGCCATCAGCACGAGGCCCATGCCGGCGCCGGCGGCCGTCCCGTTCACGGCGGCGATCACCGGTGCGTCGAGGCGGCTGAAGGCCACGACGGCTGCATGCAGGTCCAGGGTCAGTTCGCGCAGGTAGGCCTCGACGTTTCCGCCCTCGTTCATCATCATCGCGCCGAGGTCGCCGCCGAAACTGAAGGCCCGGCCCTCGCCCGTGATGACCACCGCACGCACGCCGCGGGTCCCGCGACAGCGCGTCGCGGCATCGAGCAGGTCGCGCCCGAACTGCAGGTTCATCGTGTTGGCCGCATCGGGGCGGTTCAAGGTCACCCAGGCAACGTCGTCCCTGAGCTCGAACTTAACGGTTGATTCCATGGTTCCGGCTCCTTGCGGACGGCTGCGGATCACTCGTCCTCGGCGATCTCGATCCTCAGGCCATCGAGCGCTTCCTCGAACTGCACCTGGCAGGACAGCCGCGACTTCGCCGCGTCGTAGCCCACGAGTTCCTGCAGCAGTTCCTTCTCGTCGGGTTGCGGAGCCGGCAGGCGCTCCCGCCAGGCGTCGTCGACGTAGACGTGGCAGGTCGCGCAGGAACACATGCCCCCGCAGATGGCCGCCGTGCCCCACTCCACCTCGCGCAAGGTCTCCATGATGCTGACGCCCGCCCTGCCCTCGATGCGGTGCTCGACACCATCCCGGTCAGTCACGATCATTTCGGCCATTCGCCGTACCCTCTCAAGATGCCGTTACCAGCGTCCGCCGATCGCCTGAAGGGCGGAAAAAACGCGCGACATGTTGCGGGACATGAGCGCCGCCGGCAACCACCATACCGCGGCGCAGTATAGTGTCATCGTCGAGACGAGTCATCGGCGTTTCCCCTGCAACGCAAGCCTCCAGCCGACTGCCTGCAGGCGCAGAATCTGCTTTTACGCGCAGGTGCCCGGTTGCTAGCATGACCGGCCACCGGCGTCGCCCGAGGGTGTTGTCAGGCGCGCGGCGGCCTGTGCCCGATCCGGACCCGTCCACGACGCTCCTCGAGTTGGCCAGTGACAGCAATCGACCGCAACCCCTCTTCGCGACGCGGCGCCTGGCTCGTGCTGGTGCTGGGCCTGTTTGTCGGCTTGATGTTCCAGGGCACGCGGCACCTGTGGGACCCGGACGAGGGCCGCTACACCGACGTGGCGCATGAGATGGTCGAGCTCGGCGACTGGCTCGTCCCCCGTCTCGATCCGGATCGGCCGCACTTCACCAAGCCGCCGATGACCTACTGGGCGATCGGCGCCAGCTTCGGCGTCTTCGGCAACAACGAATGGGCCGCGCGGCTGCCGAACGCGCTGGCCTTCGCGCTCACGGGGCTGCTGGTCTTCGGGCTCGCCCGGCGGCTGCGGCTCGAGACGCCTGTCCTGGCCGCGGGCATCTGGATGACGATGTGGGGCCCGGTGATCGGCGCCAACGCCGTGACGACGGACACGCTGCTCACCCTGTTCGAGACGCTGGCCGTCTTCGGCTTCGTCGCCTCCGGCATGCTCGATCCGGACCCGACGCCGCGGCGCAGGGGCGTGCGCCTGATGTGGCTCGGGTTCGGCCTGGCCTTCCTGACCAAGGGTCCGCCCGGCCTGCTGCCGCTGGCGGCGATTGTCACCTTCGTCGCCTGGCGGCGCAGGACCTGCCTGGTGAAGCTGTTCGACCCGCTTGGCCTGGCCCTGTTCGCTGTCACCGGCCTGACCTGGTACGTCGCGCTGACCTGGCACTCGCCGGATCTCCTGCACTACTTCCTGGTTCACGAAATCGCCGGCCGGGTCGCGAGCGGGGAACACCATCGCAACGCGGGCTGGTTCGGCTGGCTGGCTGTCTACCCGCCGGCTTTCCTCATCGGCACCCTGCCGTGGCTGGGTGTCGCCGCGACGGCATGGTGGGCGCGCCGACGCCGGGGCGAGCGGGCCGCGTCCCTCGACCCGGCTGCCAGGCGGTTCCTGCTGCTCTGGTTCACCCTGCCGCTGGGCGTTTTCGTGCTGGCGCAATCCCGGCTGCCGTTCTACGTGCTGCCGCTGTTCGTTCCGGCGGCGCTCGCGCTCGCCGCCCCGCTGGGAGGCTGGTCTGGCACGGGCAGCAAGGCGGCCGTGGCGCTGGCGCTGGCGACGGTGGCTGCCGTGTCGCTCAAGGGCGTGGGCGCCCTGGCAAATGCCGACGGGGACGCTCATCGGCTGGCGACCGAACTGCGCCAGCAGGTCGACCTGGCGACGCTGGACGACATTGTCTTCGTGGACACGCCCGTTCGCTATGGCCTGAAGCATTACACCGGCGTGACCGTCGAGCAGGTGGAATCGTATCCTGGCGCCATCGGCCCCGAGGGCTATGTGACCGCGGAGACCCTGTGCCAGGAACTCGCAACCGGCGAGCGTCACCTGCTGATCGTCCCCACGAGGACGCTCGAACAGATCCAGGGCCGCGTGGCCCGGTGCCCGCGTACGCTCGAGCGCGTCGGCACCTTGCGCAGGTGGACGCTGCTGCGAGCGATTCCCGAGCCGACGCCGGCCGGCTAGCCAGCGGCCCGCCCGACCTCGAGCCGGGCGGCGAGGCGCTGCCTGGCGCCGCGCAATTCAGCGGGCTCTTCCGGCCGCAGCCGGCGATGGAGCTCCAGCCACGCCCACCAGACGGCCTCGAAGAGCCAGCGCGCGTCGGCAAGGCCGGCCGCTGAAGGCGGCGCGCACCCGGCGCCATAGGCCTCGAGCAACGCGGCGACCGCCGGCTCGTCCAGGTCGTGATAGGCCACGAATCCTGCCAGGTCCATGACCGGGTCGCCCAGCCCCGCATATTCCCAGTCGACGACGGTGACCCCGCCGTCCGACCCGATGATGTTCAGGTGGTGCAGGTCGTTGTGGCACAGGACGCTGGAGGCACCACGCTGCAGGCGGACGCCGGCGGCCCTGGCGCGTTGGCGCAGCTCGAGCGTCGCGGCGTCGCCGCCGAGCTCCGTCACGTAGTGCTCGAGACTGGCCACGAAATCGACCCGGCGCATCGCGGGCGGCGGCGACAGCCCGTGCAGCCGGACGAGCCATCTGCCGAGACACGCGGCGCCTGCCGCGGAGCGGGCCAGATCGCGCGTCCAGGCGCGGCCGGTGGCGCGCTCC
>DATHZW010000241.1:0-3379 GCA_035458405.1 Steroidobacteraceae bacterium
CCGGAGCTCGGACTGCTGGCCGGGATCGCTCGGGCGGCCCGGATACCGGTGGCCGGCTATGTGGACCTTGCCGTCGCGGCCTGCGCCTCGCTGGACGCCTGCGAAACGGTGCTGCATCTCGACCTGCAGCTGCACCAGGCCGTCCTGACCGAGCTGCGCGGGACGGAAACGCTCAGGCGGTGTCGCGTCGAGTCCGCTCCCCGCGCCGGCCTGCGGGCGGTGCAGGCCGCCTGGGCCCAGCTGGTGTCCGAGGCCATGGTCCGCCGCACGCGCTTCGACCCGTTGCACCAGGCGACGACAGAGCAGCAGCTGTACGACCGGCTGCCGGCATGGTTGAGCCGGCTTGCCGACGCGGACCCGGTGGATGTCGAACTCGAGGCCGACGCCGGCAAGTTCGCCGTCTCGCTGCGTCGCGAGCAGTTCGTGTTCGCCGTCGAGGCCTACTACGCCCAGCTGGCCGACCTGATTCGCTCCGCGAGGCGCGCCGGCGAGCCGGTCACCATCGCGCTTTCGTCGCGCGCGGCCTCGTTGCCGCAGCTTGCCGAGCGCTGCCTGGGCCTCGGCGAGGCGCAGGTCGTCGGCCTCGCCGAGGGCGCCGCCGCGCTGGGCGGGCTGGCGCAGGCTGCCGGCCTCGCGACCGATGAGGGCGAGGCGCTGGTGACCGCGCTGCCGCGAACCACGGCGCCCCGACGGCCGGCGCCGGCGCCGCGCGGCGCGACAGGCCGGCGTCCCACGCACGTGACCTTCGCCGGCCGCGCCCATGCCATCTCGGACGAGCCGCTGGTCCTCGGGCTGGCGCCGGCGGAAGGCCGGTCGCTCGCGCTGACCGGCTCCGCAGCCGGCGTGTCGCGGTCGCACTGCACGCTCGTTCGGGAGAACGGCGTCGTTCGCGTGCTCGATCACAGCCGCTATGGCAGCTTCGTGAACGGCGTGCGGGTCTCCGGCAGCGCCGAACTCGCCGCCGGGGACCGGCTCCGGGTCGGTACGCCCGGAGTCGTGCTCGAGCTGGTGGCGGTGGACTGAGCATGGCGCGCCGCCAAGCCGAAGCCTGGAGCATGTCCTTCCTGGACGTGATGAGTTGCGGCCTTGGCGCGGTCGTCCTGCTGTACACGATCATCAGCGCCCAGGCCGGCCTGGAGCGCATCAAGGAAAGCCAGGACCTGACCGCCGAGGCCAATCGTCTCGAGCAGCAGGTTCTCGACGGCTACAAGCATCTCGCGGAACTGCGCAACGCGCTGACCACGACGGATGAAGACAAGCTGCGGGCCGAGGGGCTGGCGCGCAGGGTGATTGAGCAGATCACCGCGACGCGGGAGGAGCTGTCGCGATACGAGTTCGACACGCTTGCACGCCGCGAGAGCCTGGAACGCCTGAAGGCGGACCTGAAGTCGCTCGAGGAGGACACGCGCCGCCTGAAGGCGGCGGCGGAGCGCGTGCAGACGGGTTCACAGGTACGCAGCGTGGCGGGGGACGGCGACCGGCAGTACCTCACGGGACTCAAGGTCGGTGGCAAGCGGGTCCTGGTGCTGCTGGACGCATCGGCCAGCATGCTCGACGAGACCCTCGTGAACGTCATCCGGCTGCGCAACATGTCCCTGGACCGCAAGCTGCGCTCCGAGAAGTGGCAGCAGGCGATCGGCACCGTGGACTGGATATCGGCCCAGCTCCCGCCCGATTCACAGTTCCAGCTCTATGCCTTCAACACGCGGGCCTGGTCGCTGATCGAGGGTAGCGATGGCAAGTGGGTCCCGGCCAAGGACAACGCGGCCATGGGCAACGCGCTCAAGGCGCTGCGCAAGACCGCGCCGACCGAAGGCACCAGTCTCGTCAATGCCTTCGCCGTGATCCAGCAGCTGTCTCCGGCGCCGGACAACGTGATCCTGATAACGGACGGGCTGCCGACGCAGGGTGACAAGCCGGGGTCCAGGAAGCTGGTCGATTCGGGCGACCGTGAAGACTTCATGCAGAAGGCGGTGCGCTCGCTGCCGCGACAGCCGCCGCCGGTCAACGTCGTGCTGCTGCCGATGGAGGGCGATCCCGCCGCGCCAACCTACTTCTGGCGCCTGGCCCAGGCGACGGGCGGCGCCTTCCTGAGCCCGCCGAGGGACTGGCCGTGAAGCGCCGGCAGCGACGCGCAACCGAGGTCTTCAGCATGTCCTTCCTGGACGTGATCAGCTGCGGCTTCGGCGCGATCATCCTGCTGCTGGTGCTCAACGAGGTCGGTGAGCCCCTGCAGCTCGAGCAGGCCAAGGTCGACCTGGAAGGGCAGATCCGCCGTCTCGAGGACGAGCTTTACGACATCCGCGGCACCTCGGAGGTGCTCGAGCGCGAACTGAAGGCGCGCGTCGAGCAGCTGTCCGAAGAGAAACGCAGGGTGGCGCGGCTGCGCGGCGACCTGTCGAGCATCGAAGGCGAGTTCCAGGCCAGCAAGGACGAGGCCGAGACGGTCAACAAGCTCGAAGGCACGCTCACCGTCGCTCGACAGTCGATGACGGAGGAGATGAAGAGGCTGCTCGGCGCCGACTTTCGCCGCAGCGTGGACCAGCCCATCGGCGGCATCCCGGTGGACAGCGAGTACGTCATCTTTGTCGTCGACACGTCCGGGTCGATGCAGACCTTCAGCTGGCAGCGGGCGCAGCAGAAGATGCGCGAGGTGCTGGAGATCTACCCGAAGGTCAAGGGCATCCAGGTCATGGATGACGAGGGGGGGTACATGTTCACCGAGTACCGGGGCAAGTGGATCCCGGACTCGCCGGCGCGCCGGCGGGCGATCCTCGACGTGTTCCGGCGCTGGCAGGCCTTTTCCAATTCGAGCCCGGTGGAGGGCATCGTGGCGGCGATCCGCGCCTTCTATTCGCCGGATCACCGGATCAGCATCTACGTCTTCGGGGACGAGTTCACGGGTCCGTCCATCCAGGAGGTCGTGGATACGGTCGATCGCATCAACCGCAAGGACAGGAGCGGCCAGCCGCTGGTCCGGATTCATGCGGTGGGGTTTCCACTCGGTGCCAACGTGCCGCAGTACACCAGCATCCGCTATGCGACGCTGATGCGCATCCTTTGCGCCCGGAACGGTGGTACCTTCGTCGGTCTGACGGACGAGGCATTCGAGTCGGGGCGCGGCGGATGAACTGGAACTGGAAGGTACCCGGGGCGGTGGCTTTGCTGGTGGTCCTGGCCGGCTGTGGCGCGGTCAAGGTCCAGCCACAGACGCAGCTGCCGCCGCCGCTGATCGACAAGCTGCCGGTGACGGTGGCGGTGTATTTCCCGGCCGAGTTCCGCGACTACACGTACAGGGAACAACGCAACAAGGTTGACTACGAGTTCGAGCTTGGCCCCGCGCACGTGGCCAAGCTCACGCGCCTGCTGCAGGCGATGT
>DATHZW010000242.1:0-2374 GCA_035458405.1 Steroidobacteraceae bacterium
CCTCGACGTCAACGCTGCTGACCGGCCCTTCGAGGTTGTGGCTGTAGCGGATCAGGTCCGCACTCGAGGACCCGCCCTGCACGTGACCCTTCAGGTCGATGACCTGGCCGATCCGCAGGTCAGACAGGCTGGCCTTGATGCCGTCGATCTCGACGTCCGTGCTGGTGGTCGCATAGCGCACGCCATTGACATACACGCTGCCGAAGCCACTGATCGGCCCCGACGTAAATACCGTCTGCGTCGGCGGCGGCGGCGGTTGTGGCGTGACGCCACCGTTGCCCCCGTCGCCACCACAACTGGACAGCACCGCCACCGCGGCCGTGCCAGCCAATGTGACAATCCATGCCCCGATCCTGGTGGTCATTGCATACCTCCTTGGGATCGGTCACGCGGGCGTCTCGTCCCCGGCTTGTCCTGCTCCAGCAACCGGCCGGCAGCCCGGTCGCCGATCCTTTCCACCTGTATCCAGAGTGGGCGCGTCAGCTGAACGACGGCTTCAGTGACGCTGCGGCTTTCCGCAGCGCGGTGCGCCCGGCGCTAGCGCCGGAAAGGCGAGTATTGCAGCGCGGCACCCGGGTCGCCGCGCTCAGCGCAGGCGGCCTCCGCGGGAGCCGACACCAGGAACCAGTCCCGCCGGTTGGCATGGCCCAGCGGCCGCGCCGGCGACGACCCGAAGCAACTCGCCTTGAGAACATCGTCCACGACGAGCACCCGCCCGGCCGACCCGTTCAGCCAATGCGCCGCGTCACAGGCCTCCTGGTCGCCGTCGAGCGATGTCCGGCGGTGGCCGAAGTTGGTGATCGGCCGGGTGAGGTACAGGAGATACTGCTCCCGGTAGGCGAGAAGCCCGAGTTCGGCGCCGGGCGGCGCCGCCCGCTCGAAAGTCTCCACGAACTCGCGCCCCGACCGGGCGCCGTCGATCATCGGGTTGATCCAGAAGCCCTGCACCCCGAGGACGACGGCCAGCGCCGCGACCCATGCGTAGGCCCCTCGCGCGGGCCGCAGGACGACCAGGATCACTGCCACCGCGCCGGCTATCGCCCCCAGCGGCCCCAGCGTGGCGACGTCGTAGCGGTCAGCCAGCTCCGCCATCTTCTCAGGCCTCACCAGGCCGAGATAGATCGATGCGCCGAGCGTCACCACGGCGACCGTCAGGGCCAGGCCGAAGCCGGCCCGCTGGACGCCCCGGCGCTCCAGCAGGCTTCCCAGCCAGGGACCGGCGGCCAGCGCGAACGCAGGCAGCGCCGGCAGGACGTAAACGCCACGCTTGCCCGGGCTCAGGCTGAAGAACAACACGACCAGCACGACCCAGCCGATGAGCGTCCAGATGCGCCCGTCCCGTTGCCGCCACGCGTCGCGCCAGCGAGGCAGCAGCCACGGCAGCAGCGCCGTGCCGGGCAGCCACAGCACCGGTATCTGCACCAGGAAGTAATACCAGGGCTCCTGGTGCCCCCAGGACGCCGCATAGCGGGTCACCGTCTGCCTGAAGAGGATCTCGTCACGATAGGCGGCAAGGCGCGGATCGCCCGATACGGCGACGGCCAGGATCATGGGCAGCAGCCACATCGATATGCCGGCAATCGCGGCCGCCGGCGCGAGCCACCAGCGCGCAGCTCCCGGCCCGCTCCACAGGCCCGAGAAGCCGAGCCGGCGCAGGCCGAAGAACGGCAGCAGCAGCAGCAGCGGCAGGAAGCCCGTCCCCTTGGTGATCACGCCGACCCCGGCCGCCAGGCCTCCCGCCGCGTAGGCCCGCCAGTCCGGACCCGCAAGCAGGTGGCGACAGATGCCGTAAAGCGCTGCGGTGGTGAAGAACGTCAGCAACATGTCGATCTGCGCGGTTCGTGCCTGGATCACGAGCTGGACCGAGGCCGTCAGCAGCAGTGCGGCCGCCAGCCCCGTTTCCCTGGACCAGACCCGGCGACCCAGGTCGTAGACGAGCAGCACGGTGCCGATTCCCGCCAGCAGCGAGGGCAGCAGGAAGGCGAACCGCAGGGCCCCGGTCGCCAGGTACCCCAGCGCGATCGTCCAGAAGAAGACGGGGGGCTTGTCCTGGTAGAGGTCGCCGCCGACCTGCGGAAACAGCCATTCGCCGGTGACGACCATGTCCCGGGCGATCAGGGCGAACCGCGGTTCGTCGGCCGGCCAGGGATCGCGCATCCCGAGTCCCGGTGCGAGCAGGACGAGCGCCAGCAGGACGAGCAGGGTCAGGTCGCGAAGGATTTCACGCCGGCCGCCAGACCCGGGGCGCAGGAGCCTGCGGGTGTCCTCGACCGGATCACGGGCATGCGTCATGGCAGGACCTGGCCCGGGCTCATTCTTCGACGACTTCGAGCCCCGGCTTGAAGCGCGACCTGAGCCACATGACGCCGAACAT
>DATHZW010000243.1:0-9906 GCA_035458405.1 Steroidobacteraceae bacterium
TTCATCGCTCCACTCTCCACGGGAAAAGCCCGCCCAACGAATTTTCTTCGCGGCAGCCGACACGCGGCCCTGCGCCCTCCCCTCGGGGATTCTGCCATGGCGGCGCTGAAGATGGGCCTCGGCCCCGGGTCCGGGAGCGGCGGCCGGTATCGCGCAAAGGCTGCGTAGCGAGTGGGCAGGCCTCGCTGTGCAGGAGCCCCGAAAGGAAAGACACACTTATTATTTATATATCAGCTTGATACAGCACTATATTGAGATTGTTTAGAGTTTATTGGGTGGTGTCCATGACGGCGCGAGTGGCGCACCGTCGCCGGGGTACCCTCGGACAGCTGGGTCGAAAGAGCCAGATCGGCGGACAAGCAAACGCCGGACCGCCCCGCGGGTGGCGGAGCAGGCCCGGCGTCGGCGGTCTGGGCGAGCTTTACTTGAGCGTCGCGTAATACGCCGCCAGGTCGGCGATATCCTCGGCGCTGAGCTTCTTGGACAGCTTGTTCATCATCGGCGACTTGCGGGTGCCCGCGGCATACTCCCCCATCGCCTTCTCGAAATCGGCAGCCTTCATGCCGGCAATACCCGGTACCGAGTCATCACCCTTGCCGTCATCGCCATGGCAATTGGCGCAGGATTCGGATTTTGCCTGGCCAGCGGCGGCATCACCGCCGGCCACGGCCGTGCCGGCACCAAAGGCCAGGCATGCAGAGGCCAGGATCGTCAGGGCAGTCTTATTCATTGGGTCGTTCTCCAGATGCAACAGGTCAATATCAAAACGGCCATATCATAAGGCTTCAGGCTGAACGCGGCCTGAATTTATGGCATTTTAGGCCAAGTGAGACCACGGCACGCCGCGCCGGGTTGCAGCGACTGTCCCTCAAGTTGATTTCGGAACTTCCCCTAAACACCGGTTTTGATGTTCATTGGGTCGCTGGCGGCGGCCCGTAGCGCGTCTCGCTGAACAGGGCATGGCCATCGCTGTCCAGGTAGTCGGCAATCTCGCGGGCCGGTTCCCGGGCTGGCACCAGCCGACCCTCCGCTGCGAACTGCTTGAAGGTCTCCACGCCAGGCAGCACTTGGCTCGAGGCGCTCCGGGCCGAGGCCTGCATTTCGGTATCCACGACGCCGGGTTCGTACGAGAGGATGGTGGCATTCCGGCGGCGTCCCGGAGCGGGGTCGGCCGCTTCCAGTTCGGTCGCCAGCACCATGCCAGCCATCCTGAGCGCTGCCTTGGATGTCGCGTAGGCACCCAACCCCGGGAAGGGGCGAACCGCGGCCCCCGTCGAGACGTTGACGATCCTCAGGGGTACGCCCTTCCTGCCGCGGCGTAGAAACCAGCCCATGAGCCAAATTGGTGCGGCCACGTTGACCGCGTAGACCCTCAGCAGCTGCCCGGGATCCATCTGCTCGACGGGCCCCAGGAGAGCGATATGGGCCGCGTTGTTCACCAATGCCAGGCGCCCTACCCCCGGGTCGGTAACCCTGGGTCCGACATTCCTTTCGATCGTCTCCCGCGTCCGCCGAAGGTCCTGCAGGTCCACGACAAGGTGCGTGTAGCGCTCGCTTTCAATGGTCGCAGCGCGTCTTGCCGCGCCCACCACGTTCCACCCGCGGCGCAGCAGTTCGTGCGCCAGGGCCTGTCCGATTCCTGAACTGGTGCCGGTAATAAACGCGAGCCGATTGCTGGTTGCTGGCAATGTTTCCTCCTCGGGGCTGCGAGCCGTTGCAACGCCGGTCGGGCGCCGCGGGCAGATACGTCAGGTGCCGGGTGGCGGCACCTGGTCGAAAGTCTGTTGGACGATCGCGCGATCCTCGGCGTCGGCGATCGCTGCGAGCGCCGCCTGGGCTTTCAGGTAGGCGGCCTCGTGCTGGTGCTTGTCGCCGGCGACGCATGCGGCATGCGCATGGATGGTGTGCGTGAACGCCAGTTCCCAGTCCGCCGACTCGCGGTTCAGGAAGAAGTTCCTGACGTCCTCCGCATAGGACAGGGCCCGCGCCCCGTGCCCCAGCAGTGCATGCACCTCTGCCAGCAGCATGCTGGCCAGGGCGCGGTTCAGCTCGGTCCCTGCATGATCCCAGTGATACGCCGCCGCATGGGCGGCATCGAGCATCTCGCGATCCTGCGCAGGGGTTCGCGACTGGAGGGAAAGGGCCCAGGCGCGGTTGTTGCACTCCACCGCGAAATACCGGTGCCAGGCACCGGGATCATCGGTTTTCGGCGGGTTTCTCATGGCGCGAATACTCTCATTACTGTTTCGTCAGGTTAAGAGATTTCTGCGTCCGGCAGGCAGGTCAATCGGTCGCGTCTGCGAACAGTCGCCAGGCATCGGCGTCGCCGCAGAGCAGCGCAAGCTCGTTGCGCTGCGGCCTGCTGCAGGCAACCGCGCCAAACTTCCGGGCCAGCGCTGACGCTGCCGGCGAAAAATAGGCCGTGACGGCGCAATGCAGCCGGCCCTCCGAACTGTGGCGCGTGAAGACAGCCAGGTCCCCGGCCTCCGGTTGTTCCGCCTGCGCCGCCCGGGCTGCGGTCCCGATCTCGTCGAGCTCGAGGTGGGCCATCAGCGCATCGCCCAGGTCCTTGCAGTGCCAGCCGGATGACGGGCTCATGGGCCGCGTCCTGCCAGCGAATGCCGCTGGAATCGCGCATAGACGAACCGCTGCTCCGACTGCCAGGGCGTCAGGTGTGTCTCGCGTCGCGTCTCTCGCAGCTCGAATTCTTCGCCGAGTTCCCGCTGCAGCGACGCCTCGTCGTGGCGCATGACGTCGAGGCCGCTGCACTTCGCGGGCCCGTCGTGCGCGAAGGTCGCAATGACGAGGTGTCCGTCCGCCTGCAGTGTGCGCTTGAGGGTGGCGACGTAGGCACTGCGGTCGGACTCCCGCGTCAGGAAATGAAACACGGCCCGGTCGTGCCAGAGTCCATATCGTCGTGGTGGCTCGAAACGGGTGACGTCCGCCTCGTACCACTGGACGTCGGCCGCGCGATCGCCAAGCCGCGCACGGCCATGCGCCAGCGCCCTGCCCGACCAGTCGAGCACCGCCAGCGAGGAATAGCCTTCATCCAGCAGGCAATCAACCAGCGTCGAGGCGCCCGCACCAACGTCGATGATGCCGGCATCTTTGCGGACTCCAGACGCGGCGATCAGCGCGAGCGACAGCGCCGGGCGCGGCTGGTACCAGCTGACCGCCTCCGGTGTCTTGCTGTCGTATACGTGGTTCCAGTGATCGCGCGCCATGACGGGATGTTCGCGCACCGCCCTGCCCTTTACAACGGCCAGACAATCTGCAGCACAGGCACGCTGACAGCCACCACCACGACCTCCAGCGGCAAGCCGAGCCGCCAGTAGTCGCCGAAACGGAACCCGCCCGGCCCGAGGATCAGCGTGTTGTTCTGGTGGCCGATGGGCGTGAGGAAAGCGCAGGACGCACCGATCGCCACGGCCATCAGGAACGAATCCGGGTTGACGCCGAGTTGCCCGGCGACGCTGATCGCGATCGGACAGACGACGGCCGCGGTCGCTGCATTGTTCATGAAGTCCGACAGCGTCATCGCGATGATCAGCACCAGCGCCAGGGCGATGGCCGGGTGACCCTCGGCGGTGAGGTTCAGCAACGACTGCGCCAGCAGGTCGGCCGCCCCAGTCGATGCCATGGCTCCCGCCACCGGGATCAACGCCCCCAGCAGGATCACCACCGGCCAGTCGATGGATTCGTAGACGCGCCGCAGCGGCACGATCCCGAGCGCCATGAACGCAACCACGCCGGCTGCGAACGAGATGGCTGCAGGCAGGAGGCCGAACGCCGCGCCGCCGACAGCCGCGGCCATGATGGCCGTTGCCAGCACGACCCGCCGCTTGTCCGGGATCCTGATTTCCCGGCTCGCCAACGGCACGCAGCCATGTTCCGCGGCAAACGCCGACAGTCGATCGGGAGGGCCCTGCATCAGGAGCACGTCGCCTGCCTTGGCCTTGGTGGAGCGCAGGCGGCTGATGCTGCGCCGCCCCTGGCGCGCGATGGCCAGGAGATTGAGTCCGAACGCGGCGCGCATGTGGATGTCGGTGGCCGAACGGCCGATCAAGGTGGAGGTGGGCATAACCGCGAATTCCTGCAGCACGACTTCTCCGGCACGGCGGCCCTCGCCTGCCGTTTCGGCCGTCATCGTCGCGTCGTCAGCCGATTGCGGCGGTTTCTCGCCGGCGCCGGTGTCTTCATCACGCTGCCCCGGCTGCACGGCTTCTTCAAGTTCCAGGCCGAGGCTCGAGAGCGCCCCGGTGAGCGCCTCCGGTTCCGCCTCGATGACCAGGATGTCGCCTTTCTCGAGGTGGCGCGCGGGATCCGGTGCGTACACCCGGACATCGTTCAGCACCAGGCCGATGACCTGGGCGTCCACCTTTTCGAGCGCCAGTTCAACCTCATGAAGCGTCCTGCCCGCGACCTTGCCTTCGCCGGTCACCCTGGCTTCCGTCAGGTAGGTCCCGGTGTCAAAACCCGAAAGCTCCTTTCTCTCGCGCGACGGCACGAGTCGCCAGCCGAGCAGCACACAGAACAGGATTCCCGCGCCGGCCACGGCGAGCCCGACGGGCGTGAAGTCGAACATGCCGAAACTGTCCGCCCCGGACTGCGCCCGGAATCCCGAGACGATCAGGTTCGGCGGCGTGCCGATGAGCGTGGTCATGCCGCCGAGGATCGTTCCAAACGACAACGGCATCAGGACCTTGCCCGGCGGCAGCTCGTGCCTTGCGGCCATCTGGATGGCGATCGGCATCAGCAGCGCCATGGCGCCGACATTGTTCATGAACGCGGACAGCGCTGCGCCAAGACCGGTGAGCGCTGCGATCGCCAGCATCGGGCCGGCACCGCGCGGCAGGATCGTGCGCGCCAGGGCATCGACCACGCCGGTGCTCTGCAAGCCGTAGCTCAGAACCAGGACGCAGGCGACGGTGATCACGGCCGGGTGTCCGAATCCGGCGAACGCGTCGACGGCCGGCACCAGCCCGAACAGCACGCAGGCCAGCAGCGAAGCCAGCGCCACCACGTCGTGGCGCCAACGCCCGTATATGAACAGGGCCATCGTCGAGGCCAGGATCAAGAGGATGACGATCTGGTCCTGGGTCATGCAGGTCCCCGAATACCGTCGACAGGCTCAAGCCAGTGTGGCGAGCAACTCGGTGAAGTTGAATCGTGGACAATAACCCAGCTTTTCGACGGCCTTGTCAATCACGTAGACCCGATCTATCGATTGGGGAAGGGTCCATCCACGCTGCCGGTAGGCCGCCTCAATCCCCGGGACGCGCCTGCGCAGGACGCTGGGCGCCGTGGCGAGCAGCGGACCGGTGTCGGCGCGCAGGAACGGGCTCCGCGCCGAGATGTTGAACGCCTCGAACGCGTGCCCGGCATAGCCGAGAGCCAGGCGGTGCGCCTCGGCGACGTCCCGCAGGTCCACGCCGCGATACAGGCGGTAGGTCGCCAGCAGATGCGCGGGCTCCGGGAAACATCGGGAAATGCGCAAGCTCAGGCACGACATCGTCCCGGAAGCGGCCTCGCGGCACAGGGCCTCGGCCTGGAGCTTGGTTTCGTCGTAGATGTCACGCGGCCGCGGCTCGATTTCCTCCGTGACCCAGACCGCCTGGTCCCCGGGTTCCAGCGCATGGCCGTAGATCGACGTCGAGCTCGTGTAGATGAAGTGTCGGGCGCCCTGCTCCATCGCGGTGTCCAGCAGCACGCGTGTCCCATCGACATTGACCGACTGGAACTCGGCAGCGCTGCGCCGGCCGACGTCGGGCGCGTGAAGCGCCGCGGTGTGCACGACGGCGACGGCGCCACGCATTGCTGCCGCGACCAGGCCGGCATCCTCGATGCTGCCGAGATGAGTGGTATGCGGCCCGGGCGACAGGTCGAGCCCGGCGACATCGTGTTCCGTCGACAGTGCCGCCGCGATGACGGAGCCGACCCGCCCCGAGGAGCCGGTCACGAGCACCCGCGGACGCCCGGTCATGAGCGGGCACCGCCGGTGGCGCCGACCGCTTGGTCGCCGCCCGCGATGCAGGATCTCTTGCTGAAAGGCAGCCCTGACATGCGCATGTCGTGCAGGCTACGACCGCCTCACGGCTGCCCGTCCTCCGCGCTTCGCCCGATCAAGTCCCACTTGTTACCGTAGAGGTCTTCGAAGACAACGACTGTCCCATAAGGCTCATGGCGAGGCTCTTCGGTGAATCGGGCGCCGTGTGCCGCCAGCCTGCGGTAGTCCCGCCAGAAATCCTCGGTCTCGAGGAACAGGAACACCCGTCCGCCCGCCTGGCTGCCGATCGCGGCTTGCTGCTCCGCCGTGGCGGCCTTGCCGAGCACGAGGCCCGTTCCCGACGCGCCGGCGGGCCCGACCCGGACCCAGCGCTTGCCGCTCCCCATGGGAACATCCTCCAGCACGCGGAAGCCCAACGCCTCGGTGAAGAAGGCGATGGCCCGGTCGTAGTCGTCCACGACCAGCATGACGTTGGCGATTCGTTGCTGCATTGGCTGTCTGGTTGCGGCGCGGACGGTCAGCATAGCCCGCCGAACCGTGATCCGGAAGCTTGTGTCACCTCGCGTCTGCTGCGCTGATACCGACTCCCCGGGACAGCGGCCAGGGTGTAGATTCGCGGCCCATGAAGCTTCTCGTGAAAGGCGCTGTTGCGGCATTCGCGCTCGCCGTGCTCGCGGCTTGTGGCGAAGGCGTCCCACTGCCCCGTGCTCCAGCCCCTCCGCAGGCGGCCGTCGCAGCCCCGGATGCATTCAGCGCCCAGGTGGCCAGCGACGTGCTGGCGAAAGGTGGAAACGCGGTCGACGCGGCTGTCGCGGCCGCCTTTGCGCTGGCAGTCACCTATCCGGAGGCCGGCAACCTCGGCGGCGGCGGCTTCATGCTGGCCTGGGTCGACGGCAGGGGCTCGTTCATCGACTATCGCGAAACCGCCCCGGCGGCTGCGGACCGTGACATGTACCTGGATTCGCGCGGCGAGGTCGTCGAAGGCCGGAGCCTGACGGGTGCGCTGGCGGCCGGCGTTCCCGGAACGGTGGCCGGCATGTGGCAGGCGCAGCAGCGCCTGGGGCGCCTGGAATGGAAGGACCTGCTGGCGCCGGCCATCGACCTGGCCGAACACGGTTTCCTGGTACCCGAGAAACTGGAATCCGCTGCCCGGGAGGAAATGCCCCGGATCGGGGAGTCGACGAATTTCGCGAAGTACTTCGGTGGACTCCGCGCCGGCACGGTCTTTCGCCAGCCCGAACTCGCGGCGACGTTGAAACGCATCCGCGACGGCGGCGCCTCGGGCTTCTATGCCGGCGAGACGGCGGACCTGGTTGCCGGCCAGATGCAGCGCCTGGGCGGCCTGATCACGCTCGCCGACCTGACGGGCTACCAGGTTGTCTGGCGCGAACCCCTGCTGGCGCCCTGGCGGGGCTACTCAGTCCTGTCGGCACCGCCGCCAAGCTCGGGCGGTATCGCCATCGTCCAGCTGCTGAAGATGAAGGACCGGCTGGCCCGGGATTTCAAGGACCTGCCGCATAACTCGCCGCAGTACGTCCACCTGACCGCCGAGATGGAAAAACGGGTGTTTGCCGATCGGGCCGAGTACCTGGGGGACCCGGCCTTCGTCGACGTCCCGGTGGCGAACCTGCTCGCCGACGACTACATCGCGAGGCGCTCGGCAGCCGTGGACCGGGAGAAGATCTCAGGGGTCGACGCCGTGCCGCCGGGACTGGAGCACCACGACACGCTCCACTTGTCCATCGTGGATCGCTGGGGCAACGCCGCCGCGAACACCTATACGTTGAACACGGAATTCGGCAGCGGGGTCGTGGTCGAGGGCGCCGGTTTCCTGCTGAACAACGAGATGGACGACTTCAGCGTCAAGCCGGGAACACCCAACGTCTACGGCGTCGTCGGTTCGACTGCCAACGAGGTGCAGCCCGGGAAACGCATGCTTTCTTCGATGTCGCCCACCATGCTGCTCGAGGACGGCCGCGTGAAGATGGTGCTGGGATCTCCCGGCGGGTCAACCATCATCACGACCGTTTACCAGACCATCGTCAACGTCCTGGACTTCGGCATGCCGGCGACGGATGCCGTCGCCGCGGCCCGCTTCCATCACCAGCTGTTGCCGCCGGACCTGGTGACCTTCAGCCCCTACCGACCACTGCCCGCAACGACCATCGACGCGCTCTCGAAGCGTGGCTACCGCGTCGAGCCGCATCCCTGGGAAATCGGCGACGTCCAGCTCGTGCTTCGCGACGGCGAGAGCTGGCAGGCGGCGTCGGATCCACGCGGCCGCGGTGAATCCAGGGTCATGCAATGAGCTGCACGCCGTGCTGACGCCCTTCCACGTTGCGGTACAGGTCCGGGACATCCCGGAGGCGCGGGAGTTCTACGGCCGCAGGCCGGGCTTTCCGCAGTGGGAGAGTTTCGCGGATCGCGTGTCCGGGTGATCGACCGATTCGTGATCGAGCCCTGCATCCGATTCAGGGGCCAGCCGGGGGAACAGGGCACGATGTTCTTTCTCGACCCGTCCGGCAATGCGCTCGAGTTCAAGGCCTTTCGCGACATCGGCAGCCAGCTTTTCGCCAGATAGGCCGCGCGCGGGGCCCGCCGCCCTGCCCGGACGCCAGCGGCTCCGCCAGCTCGAAGGTCCGCGGGATCACGATGTCTTCGCGGCTGGCCGGCGGGCGCGCAGCACCAGCGCGATCCCCCCCAGGATTGCCATCGAGCAGAGCAGCAACCGCGGCGTAACCTGTTCGCCGAGCAGCAGCACGCCGCCCGCGGCGGCAATGACCGGCACGCTCAGTTGCACGGTAGCGGCCTGGGTCGCCTTCAGACCGGGCAATGCCGTGTACCAGACCGCATAGCCCATACCCGAGGCGACCGCGCCTGAAAGAGACGCGTAGAGGGCGCCGATGGGATCCCAGTTGAACCAGGGCAGCGCCACGGCACTCAGCAGCGCCGCCAGCGCTGCGCCCCGCAGGAAGTTGCCGGCCGTGGTCGCGGTCGGCCGCGTACTGCCTCGACCCAGCAATGAATAGGCGCCCCAGGCAACGCCCGCCGCCGTCATCAGGATCGCACCGATCCACGGCGGCGCCGTAGCGCCGGGCAGCAGCAGCGAGACGAGGCCGCCGAGGGCGAGCAATAGACCACCGGTCTGGAGAAACGTCAGGCGCTCCCCTCGCGCCAGGCCGACCAGGATCATCGTCGCCTGCACCGCGCCGAACAGCAGCAACGCGCCGGTGCCGGCATCGAGGGTGACGTAGGCGTAGGAGAACGCGGCGGCGTAGGCGAACAGGCTGCCGGCGGATCGCCAGTTGCCCGCCGCAGCAGTATTGCGCGAGCGGATTCGCACGATGATCCAGAGCGCCGCCGAACCGGAGGCCAGGCGGATCAGCGTGAAGCTCGCCGGGTCGATCTGCGTCGCCTTGAGGGCGAGCCGGCAGAGGATGGAATTGGCGGCGAAGGCGGTCATCGCCAGCGCTGTGAGCCCCAGCAGCCGGGGACCCGTGCTCATGGACGGCGCCTGCCGCAGGCTTCAGCCAGGTGGCAGGGCTCCCGGCCCAGGCCCTTGCAAGCCGCGTCACACATGTAGCGCCTCGGCACTCCCCCCTATAAGGCAAGGATCTTACGGCAATCGGCTCCGAAACCGGCCGCGCTCGTGCCGAGGAATCGTCATGGGCAGGCGCTGGGGGTCGGCCGCTCCCCCGGTCTGCACAGGGCTTCTGACGGGCCGTGGCGGCGAAATGCGCGGTCCGGAGTCGGGTCGAATCGCCGCGCGCCTTGCTCCGGGTGCACAATCGGCGGGATGATTACGCCTCGAGGGTCGCGGCCGTCCGGGCTGCGCCGTTCGGGGGGAAGCCAGTGAAGACTTATTCCTATGCGGGATCGGGCAGCGAAGTCCTGCAGTA
>DATHZW010000244.1:0-2206 GCA_035458405.1 Steroidobacteraceae bacterium
CCGTCCTCATGGTCGGCGACGGCATCAACGATGCCCCCGTGCTGGCGGCCGCGAGCGTTTCCATTGCAATGGGCGCCGGCACGTCGCTGGCCCAGACGAGTGCCGGGGCCGTGCTGATGAGCGCGGATCTCGACACCGTCCCCGCCGCCGTGGCCATTGCACGGCGGACGGTGGGCGTGATCCGCCAGAACCTGGCCTGGGCGGTCGCCTATAACGCGACGGCGCTGCCGGTGGCGGCGCTCGGCTACATCCCGCCCTGGGCCGCGGCCATCGGCATGTCCGCCAGCTCGCTGCTGGTCGTCGCCAATGCCTGGCGGCTGCGCGGCGGCGGCAACGCGTCGTCCCCCATGCCGGCGGCGCTGGCTACGCCGACCCGGGCGACGGCGTGAGCATCCTCTACATCCTGATCCCGCTCGGACTGGTGCTGGTCGCGATCGGCGTCTGGGCATTCTTCTGGGCCGTCGGTGCGGGCCAGTTCGACGACCTCGACACGCCGGGCTGGTCCGTGCTCGTGGACGAGCATTCCGGCCGCGACCCGCCGCCGGAGGGCGAGAAAGAGGGAGAAGCCCGATGACACCGGGCCTCCCATGGCCGCTGCTGGGGGCGGCCGCCACGCTGGGCCTGGCCGGAAGCGTCCATTGCCTGGGGATGTGCGGCGGCATCGCCGCTGCCGCCGGCGCCCGGCTGGGAGACGGCAGTGGATCCGCTGCGGTACCACGGGGCGTCGCATTCAACGCCGGCCGCGTCGCCAGCTACGCGGCGCTCGGGGCGCTGGTCGGGGCGGTGGCCGGGGCATTGCTGGGACAGTTCCCCTTGCGGCCTGTCGCCGTCGCCCTGCGCCTGCTGGCCGCGCTGCTGATGCTGGCGATGGGGCTGTCCCTGCTCAGCGGGCGCGACCTGCTGTCGCTGGAACGGCTGGGCGGGCGCGTATGGCGTCGCCTGCGGCCGCTGGCCGGCCGCGTGCTGGGCCTGCGCGGCGCCCTGCGATTGGCGGCGCTGGGGATGCTGTGGGGATTCCTGCCCTGCGGGCTGGTCTATTCCGCGCTGGCCCTGGCGGCCGTGACCGGGTCCGGCACCGCCGGTGCGGCGGCCATGCTGGCGTTCGGCGTCGGCACGCTGCCGTCGATGCTGGCCGTCACCCTGGCCGGGACCGCCGTGACCAGGCGGTTCGCCGGTACGCGCACGCGAATGGCCGCGGGCGCCCTGATGGTCGCATTCGCGGCCTGGACCGCCCTCGGCCTCATGGCGCCGCACGGCAGCCACCCGCCCATGCAGCAAACGGACGCCGGGCCTGCCCATCACTGAAGGGAGGGCCAGGTGCGGCCCGCGCGGGGTACGGGAACCTGCGGACAGGACCTAGCGCTGGGCGAATTCCGCGCAGCGGATGCAATGGTCGGAGTGCGGCAGCGCGGCGAGGCGCCGTTCGTCGATGGGCTGGCCGCAGACGGAGCACTGCCCGTAGCTGCCGTCGTCGAGCCGCTTCAGGGCCCGGTTGATCATGGCGATTTCCGCGGCCGTGGACTCGCTCAGGCCCGCAAGCACCGCGTCGTTCTCCATCTGCACGACCTGCTCGGCGAAGTCCTTCTCCAGCGGACCGGAGGCGCGGGTGATGTCGGCGTGCACCTCGCCTGCCCGCACGAGTAGCTCGCGCTTGCGTTCCTGCAGCTTCTGGCGGACCTGTTCCATATCGTGCATGAGTCGTGTCCGCCCCTCGGTCACCGATGTTGCTGGATAAAGGACCGGCGGCATATGCGTAGAGGCGCCTAGCGATGTACGCACCGAGCGCAGCCGTCAGCCGGCGTCGCATTCGAGCCGGCCGGTCCCCGCGCAGCCGTTTCCCAGGGCGCTGCCCCGGGCCGATCCCGGCCGATGCACCGCGAATCCCTTCAGGCCGTCCCGATGGGCTCGCTGGAGCAGCCCGCCGAGATCGGCCACGGTGAACGACTCCGGCAGCAGGACGGTCTTGGAGATGGCCCCGTCCACGTGGGGCTGCAGGGCCGACTGCATGTCGAGCTGGGCGGCGGCGCCGATTTCGCTGGCCGGGACCAGGGCCGCGGGCACGGCGCCTCCGCCGGCCGCGCTGAAGACCGACCAGGCCCGGTCCTCGACCTCGAATTCCCGGAACCCGCCGTCCGGGTCCGTGACCCGGCGTGACTGCCGCAGCGCCGTAATGGGCTCGATGCCCGGCGAGACGTTGCCCGCCAGC
>DATHZW010000245.1:0-4117 GCA_035458405.1 Steroidobacteraceae bacterium
GCAGGCGGACAAGAATAGCGGCTTTTGACCCGCGGACCGCGGACCGGGACCGGCAACCCGGCCGACCGGCGCGGGGCGGGCTTTCCCGCCGCCTCGCTGGCGGCTGTGGGCAGGCCCGCGAGGGCCGGCCCAAGCACCGGCGTCGGGTCTCGCCAGGCCCTTGTTCCGCCGCTCCAGGGGGCGCTGCAGGCCGGTGCCGCCTGGCCGGGTAAAAAGCCACCCGCCGCAGTTGCCCGACGGTCATTTGGCGACGCACAATCGGGGCGTTTTCGCAAGGGCCAATGCCTGCGGATTTCCGTGATTTTTCCTGCGTCTAGACTTGGTACAAATGCCGCCCAGATCGCTCAGGGACGGGCGAAGAGAGGGGGTTTGTCCTGGCGTGGCGATGAACGAATACACCATCTTCCTGCTGTACCTGCTCGCGATCCTCGGGTTCGTAGGCTTCACCCTGTTCCTGAACAAGGTGCTGGGACCCAAGCCCGCCGCGAGCAAGATGAAGCTCGAGCCGTTCGAGTGCGGCGCCACGGCCATCGACCGGGTCAACGTCAAGGCGGTGCCGGTCAAGTACTACGGCATTGCCATCGTCTTCATCCTGTTCGACCTGGAGACCGTGTTCCTGTTCATCTGGGCGCTGGGCGCCCAGCCGGTGAACGGGCTCATGGTCCTCATCTTCGGGATCTTCTTCGCGCTGCTGACGCTGATCATGCTTTACGTCTGGAAATCCAGGCTCATCGAAGACGTCACGGGGTAATCCGAATTGAACGCCAATCTCAAGCGGCCGGCCCCGGCGCTGGAATACCTCACTACGAAGAAAGACGAGCTGGTCGGCTGGGCCCGGAAGTTCTCGCTCTTCCCCTACCCGTTCGTAACCGCTTGTTGCGCAATGGAATTCATGTCGGTCAGCTCGACGCTGTACGACACGGACCGCTTTGGCGCGGCGCTGCCGAGGTTCACGCCCCGGCAATCTGACCTGCTGATGGTCGTCGGCACGGTCACCCACAAGCAGGCGCCGATCCTGAAGAAGGTCTACGAGCAGATGTGCGAGCCCAAGTGGGTCATCGCCTTCGGGGTCTGTGCCACCAGCGGCGGTTTCTACCAGAACTATGCCGCCCTGCCCGGCATCGACAAGATCATTCCGGTGGACATCTACGTTCCCGGCTGCCCGCCGCGTCCCGAGATGGTGATCGACGGCATCATGCGGCTGCAGGAGAAGATCGCCGGCTCCAAGCATCCGATCGTCGGCAACGCGCCCTGACCATGAATACGGCATTGCTTGAATCGCTGCGCGACGCACTGGCCGGGGACGGCCGGGAAGCGTCGATTTCGCACGGGCTGGTCGTGGTCGAACTGCCGGCCGACGCGCTGCTGGCCACTGCCGGCAAGCTGAAGTCGGAACACGGCTTCGACCTGTTCCTCGACGTCACGGCCGTGGACTGGCCGCAGCGCGAGCCTCGCTTCGACGTGGTCTGGCACTTCTATTCGACCCGCGATTTCGTGCGCGTCAGGCTCAGGACCCGGGTTCCCGCGGACGACCCGACCGTGGACAGCCTGATCAGCCTGTACGGCGCCGCCCATTTCATGGAGCGCGAATGCCACGACATGTACGGCATCCGCTTCCGTGGCAACCCGGACCTGCGCCCGATCCTGCTCTACGAGGGGTTCGAGGGGCATCCGCTGCGCAAGGACTACCCCAAGCGCCTCGAGCAGCCGCTCGTGCCATATCGCAAGTAGCGAGAGACCTCTTGAGCACAGAGTTGCCCAATCCGATCCGCCCCGCCTTCACGGAACCGACCGACGAAGGCCACGTGATCGTCAACATCGGCCCGTCGCATCCCGCGACGCACGGCACGATCCAGATCGTCGCCGAGCTCGACGGCGAGCGGGTCGTGCGCACCGACGTGCATTGCGGCTACCTGCATCGGGGGTTCGAGAAGGAGTGCGAGTCGCACACCTGGCACAACCTCATTCCCTACGTCGACCGTCTCAACTACTGCTCGGCGCTGATCAACAACTTCGCCTACTGCGAGACGGTCGAGACCCTGATGGGGATCGAGATCACGCCCCGCTGCCGCTACCTGCGCACGCTGTTTTCCGAGTACTCGCGCCTCGCCGACCACCTGACCTGCGTGGCGGCCTCGCTGATGGAACTCGGCGCGATGACCGCGTTCTTGTACCTGGTCACCATCCGCGACTACATCTACGAGCACCTGGCCGACGCGACCGGCGCGCGCGTGACCTATTCCTACGGCCGCATCGGCGGGCTGGCCAACGACCTGCCGCCGGGCTGGCTGGAACGCCTCGCGGAGATCCTGGTGCAGTACGAGGACTTCGTCGGGCGCGTGCACGGCCTGATGGACCGCAACCGCATCTTCATCGACAGGATGCGCAATGTCGGCGTGCTCACGCCGGCCGATGCGGTGAACTGGGGCTACACCGGCCCGATACTGCGCTCGACGGGCGTGCCGCGCGACCTGCGCAAGGACACGCCCTACCTGGCCTATGCCGAGCTCGATTTCGAAGTGCCGGTCGGGATCAAGGGCGACAACTACGACCGCTACTTCGTGCGCATGCGCGAGATGGACGAGTCGGTCCACATGATCCACCAGCTGATGGGCATGCTGCCGGACGGGCCGGTCTCGGTCGACGACCGGCGCTGCGTGCTGCCCGACAAGCAGCTCGTCTACAACGAGATCGAGTCGCTGATCAACCACTTCAAGCTGGTCATGGACGGCCCGCAGGTGCCTGCGGGCGACTGCTACGTCGCGCACGAGTCCGCCAACGGCGAACTCGGCTTCTACGTGGTCAGCGACGGCAGCGGCACGCCCTGGAAGGTCCACGTCCGCGCGCCGAGCTTCGTGCACATGTGCGGGGTCCATCGCCTGCTGGACGGCTACCAGCTGGCGGACATCATCCCGACTTTCGGCTCGATCAACATGATCGGCGGGGAGTGCGACAGGTGAAGCACCTCATCCCCGAATTCGAGGAACTCAAGAAGCGGCTGCCGCCCGGGCTCAACTCGATCCTGGTGCTGCCCTGCCTGCGCCGGATCCAGGACGACCGCGGCTACATCGCCGACGAGGACGTCGCCGGCCTGGTCGACTACCTCGGGGTGCCGCGCATCCAGATCGAGGAAGTGCTGAGCTTCTATACGATGCTGCGGCGCAAGCCGATCGGCCGCTGGCACCTGCAGGTGTGCCGCAACGTGTCCTGCTCGATGCGCGGCGCCGAGCGCCTGATCGACCACCTCGCCGGCAGGCTGGGCGTGAAGCCGGGCGAGACCACGGCGGACGGCCGCTTCACGCTGTCGACGGTCGAATGCCTGGGATCCTGCGGCACCGCGCCGGTGGTGATGGTCAACGAGCGCTACCACGAACTGCAGGACGCGCAGTCGCTGGACGCCTTGATCGAGGGGCTGAAGCAGTCATGACCGGCCGCAAGATCCTGATGAATTTCGAGGTTACGCCGGACTCGCACACCCTCGAGGCCTACCTCAGGCGCGACGGCTACCAGACGATCGCCAAGGCCCTGCGGGAGATGAAGCCCGGGGACGTCACCAAGGAAATCGTGGCGGCCGGGATCCAGGGCCGCGGCGGCGCCGCCTTCCCGGCCGGCCGCAAGTGGCAGGTCGTGGATCCGTACGACGGCCAGCCGCACTACCTGATCGCCAACGCCGACGAGGGCGAGCCCGGGACCTTCAAGGACCGCTGGGTGCTGGAACATACGCCCCACACGCTGCTCGAGTCGATGCTGGTGGCGGCCTATGCGCTGGGCTCCCGCAACACCTTCGTCTACATCCGCGGCGAGTTCGACCAGCCGTACAGGCGCCTGGCCGCCGCCGTCGAGGAAGCCTACAAGGCGGGGTATTTCGGCGAAAACATCCTGGGCAGCGGGTTTTCCTGCGACATCTACGTGTTCCGCGGGGCCGGCGCCTATGTCTGCGGCGAGGCCTCGTCGCTGCTGTCCTCGGTCGAGGGCAGCCGCGGCTATCCCCGCAACCGCCCGCCGCGCCTGACCGTCAAGGGCCTGTTCCAGTGCCCGACGGTCGTCAACAACGTCGAGACCCTCTCCAACCTCGCCTGGATCATTCGTCACGGCGCCGAGGAATACCGCAAGGTCG
>DATHZW010000246.1:0-7938 GCA_035458405.1 Steroidobacteraceae bacterium
CCGGCCGCACAGTGACGCCGCGACCGCTGCGCTGACGCACGCCACCAGGACCCGTCCGATGGACGGGCCGACCGCCAGGACCCGCCGGACATGACCTACGATCTGCACCACCTCCTGCTTGACGTCGTCGCGCTTTCGCGCGAGGCGGGACGGGCGATCCTGGGCGTGTACTCTTCCTCCTTCACGGTGCGGGAGAAGGACGACGCGTCGCCGCTCACCGAGGCCGACCTGCGATCGCAGGAGATCCTGGCGAGCGGGCTGCGCCGCCTCCGTCCGGAGCTGCCGATCCTGTCCGAGGAGGCGGAAGCGATTCCCTTCGCGACACGTTCGCGCTGGGACTGGCTCTGGATCATCGACCCACTCGACGGCACCAAGGAGTTCGTCCAGCGCAACGGCGAGTTCACCGTCAACGTCGCGCTGGTGCACGGCAACCGGCCGGTCCTGGGGGTGGTGCACGCCCCCGTTCTCGACACCGACTATTTCGCCTGCGAAGGCTACGGGGCGTTCAGGCGCCGGGGCCAGGAACCAGCCCAGCCGATCCGGGTGACGGAGCCGGCCGCAGCCCCGGTGCGGGTGGTCGGCAGCCGCTCGCACCGCGGTTCATCGCTCGACGGCTTCCTGGAACGCGTCGGGCCGCACCAGCTGGTGGCGGTGGGCAGCTCCCTGAAGTTCTGCATGGTCGCCGAGGGCGCCGCCGACGTTTACCCGCGCCTCGGCCCGACTTCCGAGTGGGACACCGCCGCCGGCCACTGTGTCCTGGAACAGGCCGGCGGGCACGTCGTGCGACTCGACGGGCAGCCCC
The DNA here is from genome assembly GCA_035458405.1 of Steroidobacteraceae bacterium. Taxonomy (GTDB): domain Bacteria; phylum Pseudomonadota; class Gammaproteobacteria; order Steroidobacterales; family Steroidobacteraceae; genus SG8-30. The sequence goes on from DATHZW010000246.1 coordinate 803, forward strand.
TGAGCTACAACGCGCGCCCGGAGATCCTCAACCCCCACTTTCTCGCCTATGGGGACGACGGCCCGGACTGGGCGGCCATGCTTCGATGAGCTGGCTGGAGTTCCTGGGCGTCGTCGCGCTGATCCTGATCGGCTGGACATGGCACGCAAGCCTGGCCGCGCGGGAGTTCGCCAACCGGGTCGCCGCCGACACCTGCGCACAGGCCGGTGTGCAGTTGCTGGATGGCACGGTCGCGATGCTCAAGTTTGCGCTCGCGCGGGCTGCTGACGGCCGGCTCGCAGTGCGCCGCACCTACGTGTTCGACTATTCCGAGGACGGCTACGGACGGCGGCGCGGCTTCGTCGTGCTGACGGGGCTCTCGCTCGACAGCGTCGGTCTCGGGCCCAGGGCGACGTCGTGAGCGCCCACATCGACCTGCATCTGCACTCGACCGCCTCCGACGGGCGCCTCGATCCCGAGTCGCTGGTCCGGCACGCGCAGGCCTGCGGCCTGCGCATGATGGCGCTGACCGATCACGACACGACCGCCGGGCTGTCGGCGGCCGCCGCGGCCGCCGCGGGCCTGGGCATGGCTTTCGTCCCGGGAATCGAACTGTCCGCCGACTGGCGGGGTCGCTGCATCCACGTACTGGGGCTGGCTATCGACCCCTGCGCGGCCGGGCTGGAGCGCGGCATCCTGCGGCTGGCGGTGGAGCGCGAACGCCGGGCCGTGGAGATCGCCAGGCGCCTGGACGCGGCCGGCGCTCCCGGCACGGAGGCCCTGCGGCGGATCCGCGAACAGACCCGGCTGCCGACGAGGACGCATTTTGCGCGCGCGCTTTCGGAGCTGGGCTCCGCGCGCAGCATGGCCGAGGCCTTCGACCGTTATCTCGGCCACGGACGGCCGGCGGCGGTCAAGTCGGACTGGCCGGCCCTGGCCGAGGCCCTGGCGTGGATCCTGGAGGCCGGTGGGGTCGCCGTGCTGGCGCACCCGCTCAGGTACAAGCTCTCGGGCGGCGCGAGGCGCGAGCTGGCACGCGAGTTCAAGGCCCTCGGCGGCGCGGCTGCCGAGGTGGTCTGCGGCGGCGCCTCGCCGGCGCAGGTCGAGCAGGCGGCCTCGCTGGTGCTGAGGACCGGTCTCGCCGGTTCGGTAGGCTCGGATTTCCACGATCCGGCCATACCATGGAATCAGCCGGGACGATTGGCTAAGCTTCCGGTTGCGGTGCAACCCGTCTGGGCCAGCGCCGTGTTCCCACAGGCTTCGGCTGAACGTGCATGAGCGGCGAAGAAGACAAGGTCAACACCGAGCTGTTCCAGCGGATCCAGCGGCTGCGCGAACTGCGCATCGAACACCGCGACCTCGACGACGTGATTGGCCGGCTGACCATGGACCTGTACGTCGACGAGTTGCAGCTGCGTCGGCTCAAGAAGCGCAAGCTGCTGCTGAAGGACCAGATCGCGCGGCTCGAGAGCGAGCTGATACCCGACATGAACGCGTGATACGCCGAGGCGGCGCCGCTGCGGGCGCGGGCGGGCCGAATCCATGAAACAGATTACAGACTTCGTATCCGGGCTGCTGACCGCAGCCAACCTGGCCCAGGTGGTCGCCCTGGTGGTGGCCGCGGGCGTGGCGTCGCTCGTCGAACGCAGCGTGCGCCACTGGTACGTGCCGCGCACCGAGCCGCCGATGTCCACCCGCATCGTCAGCTTCGAGGCGCTGGCCGTGACCTCGCCGTATATCGCCGCCTTCCTGGTCACCACCGCGGCCCGCTCGATCATCTCCGCGGCGGCGCTTTCAACCGAACTGCTCGACCCGATGCTGCGGCTGATCGGCGCCCTGATCGTCATTCGCCTGCTGGCCTATGCGGTGCGCCGCTCGGTGTCGCCGAACAACAGCCTGAAGCGCTTCGAGAACAAGGCGGCGCTGGCCATCTGGCTGCTGGTTGCGGCGCAGATGCTCGGCTGGCTGGACTACATCGTCAGCCTGCTCGACTCGGTGGGGCTCGCCACCGGCAAGTCGCGCGTCACCATCTGGTCGGTGATCGCGGCGTTGTTCGCGGTGTCGATCTGCGTCATCGCGAGCCTGTGGGTTGCCCGCTGGATCGACCGGCGTGTCTCACAGATCGAGACGATCGCGCCGTCGACGCGCATCGGCATCGTCAAGACCAGCTACGCCTTCTTCGTCGGCTTCGGCATCCTGCTCGGCCTGCGGACATCCGGCGTCGACCTGACCGCCCTGACCGTGTTCTCGGGGGCGATCGGCCTCGGCCTCGGCTTCGGGCTGCAGGCCATCGCCGCGAACTTCGTCAGCGGCTTCGTCCTGGTCATGGACAAGTCGATCAAGCCGGGCGACGTCATCAGCTTCACGGGCACGACCGGCACCAGCACCCACGGCTTCGGCTGGGTCGAGGAACTGCGCGGGCGCTACATCGTCATCCGCGACCGCGACGGCGTCGCGACGCTGGTGCCGAACCAGAACGTCATCACCAACCAGGTCATCAACTGGAGCTACGGCCATCCCAAGGTCAGGCTTCGCCTGGGGGTCAGGATCAGCTACCAGGACGACGCCGAACTGGCCCTGAGGCTGCTGCTGGAAGCGGCGAACGACCACCCGCGGATCCTGCGCGACCCGGCGCCCGTTTCGCGGCTCATGGACTTCACCGACTATGGCATGGAGACCGAGGTGCGCTTCTGGATCGGCGATCCGGCGGAGGGCGTCAACAACGTGCGCTCCGACGTGAACCGGAAGATCTGGGCATTGTTCCGCAAGCACGGCATCACCATACCGCCGGCGCAGCGCGAGATCCGGATCCTCGACGGCAGCACGTCGGCGTCGACGCTCGCACCGCGGACGCGCGGACCGATCGAGCCTACCCTCGACGGCCAGGACTGAGCGGACGCAGGACACGGCAGTCGTGACAGAGGCCGGCGAGCCGCAGATTCCCGAGGACGAGTACGAGCTGACCTGGTCGCGGTCTCCCGGACCGGGCGGCCAGAACGTCAACAAGCTGGCGACCGCCTGCCTGCTGCGTTTCAGGGTGGCAGACACCACGCTGCTCGACAGGGCCGGCCAGGACCGGTTGCGGCGCCTCGCCGGCCGGCGCCTGACGCTGCAGGACGACCTGCTGATCGACGCCCACCGGCACCGCACACGCGAGGCCAATCGGCGCGATGCGCTGCAAAGACTGGCCGAGCTCGTCGCCGCCGCCCGCCACGTGCCCAAGGCACGCAAGCCCACCCGGCCGACGCGGGCCTCGAAGGAGCGCCGGATCGAAGGCAAGAAGCGGCGCCAGACGACCAAGCGCCTGCGCGGCCGCATCGATCGGGACTGACCGGCTTTCCGGCCCGCAGCAGCAGCCTGTCCGGCCGCGCGCCGCGCCGGCACTCAGCCGTGTGTGACCTGCAGGATGCTGTTGCGGATCTGCTCGGAGAGGACGATCCGCGCATCGTCCGCGACCTCGAGCAACGGCTGGCCGAAGGTCAACCGGCCATCCGTGTCGGTCTCTATCACGCCGCGCTTCAGCAGCAGCCCGATGAAGTCGCGGAACATCGTCCGGTCGAAGAACTCGGGCGCGTTCAGCCCGTAGAGCATCGCCATGCGCTGGGCCATCGCCGTGCACCGCCGCTCCAGCCCGTCCTGGGTCAGCTCGCCCCGGCCCGCGCGCAGCAGCAGGGCGATGACGAGGTAGTAGCGCTCGACCGTCTGGATGGTCGCCTGCGCCAGCAGCGACAGCTGCACCGCCTGGACCGTGCCCGTGCGGGGCCGCCGCCAGACCTTGCCGTCCTCGCTCCGCTCCAGCAGGCCGCTGCGGGCCAGCGTGTCGAGCACCGCGTCGACCACGCCCGGCACGTCCTCCTCCGCCCACCGCAGCGTCAGCTCCTGGCGGATGTACGGGTAGACCCGCCAGGCGAGGCGATGCACGTCCTCGGAGCGCATGGCCGCGTTGTTGAGGAAGGCGCAGGCCACCAGCGACGGCATGGCAAAGAGGTGGATCACGTTGTTGCGGTAGTAGGTGCACAGCACCGCCGCTTCCTGGGGCATCCTGATGACGTCGCCGAGCGCATGCGCCTGCCGCTCGAGCATCGCCATCGCCTCGCCCTGGCGGATCATCGCGGCACCGTCCGGTTCCGGCAGCGCGACGTCGGGTGAGTAGGGACACTGCTTCAGCAGCTCGACGTACAGCTCCAGCTGGCGAACGAGGTCCGCCTCGAGCATCGCCTGCCGCGGCGTGGCCAGCAGCGCGACGCCAAGCAGGTTGACGGGCGTCACGGCCACCGCCGCATTGATCCGCCGCATGATCGCGCCGGCAACGGCGTCGACCGACCTGCTGAACCACGCCGGGCGCGCCTCGTCGTTGCCGAGCGACTCGCGCCAGGCGGGCTCGATCCGTTCGATCGTCTCGGCGAGCAGCACCGGCTCCCCGAAGCTGACGCGCACGCTGCCGAATCGCTGGCGCAGCGCCGGCAATGACCTCAACAGGCCGAAAACCGACTCCTTTTCCTTCGCCTTGCCGGACAGCTCGCCGAGGTAGGTCCGCGCCTCGAACAACCGTTCGTAACCGAAATAGACCGGGACGTAGGCCACGGCGCGCTTCGGGTTCCTCAGGAAGCTGCGGACGGTCATCCCCAGCAGGCCGGTCTTGGGTGCCAGCAACCGGCCAGTCCTGCTGCGGCCGCCCTCGATGAAGAACTCGATGGGGTGGCCGCGGCCCATGAGCACGTCGACGTACTTGGTGAATACGACCGGATAAAGCCCGCTGCCGCGGAACGACCGGCGAATGAAGAACGCACCCCCCATTCGCAGGAAGCGGCCGATGACGGGCAGGTTGAGGTTGATGCCCGCGGCGATGTACGGAACGGCGTAACCACGGTAGTAGATGACGTAGGACAGCAGCAGGTAGTCCATGTGGCTGCGGTGGCAGGGCACGTAGACGATCTCGCACCCCGCCGGCAGGCGGTCCAGGTGCTCGGCGTTGCGGACGTCGACGCCGTCGTAGAGCCTGGTCCACAGCCAGGTCAGCAGCCGGTCCATGAACCTGACGAATGCGTGCGAATAGTTCGCCGAGATCTCGACCGCCAGCTTGCGCGCCTGCCTGAGGCCCTCGCGCCGGGAAATGCCCTTGTCCCGCATCTCCTGGCGGACCCCCTGCCGGACGGCGCGGGTGTGCAGGACCTGGGTAACCATGACACGCCGCGTCGCGAGTTCGGGTCCGACACTCTCGATGCGCATGTGGCGGAACTCGGCACGCAGCTCCTTGAGCAACCGCCGCGCCGAGCGCGCCGGGTCCTGTCCCTCGACCAGGCAGGAGCGGACGGGCCGGGCGTCTCCGAACCGGATCAAGGTGGCGCGTCCATTGAACAGGACGGACATCAGCCGGCGGAAGGGCCCCACGAGCGCCCAGCTCTCGGACAGCACGAGGTCGAGCCACGAACGTTCCCGCTGCGGCGCCCGGCCCCAGAAGACCGCGACCGGCACGATGTCGAGCTGGAGCTCCGGGTCCTTGGCGGCGGCCGCCACCGCCGCCTGCAATTCCGGCGGCATGCGGCGATCCGGTCGCTTGCGCAACACGCCGGCACGCCTCTCCAGGGCCACGTAGGAACGCGGCAGGACGAGCTCCCCTGCCGCCAGCCGCTTGCCTGGCCTGCGCAGCCCGCCGTCCATGCAGACCTGCTCGACCGCCAGGAAATCGGAGAGGCTGCGCTCGTCCAGCACGTACAGGACCTGCCGCGTCCGGCCCTTCAGCTGGACGACGGCATCCTCCGGCACGACCGTCGGCCGGACGAAGAGCCGCGACATGCCGCGCATCATCCACAGAAAGCTGCGATCGAGTCCAAGGTAGCGGATCATGGGTTCGCTCTTGCGGGCATGCGTCGGGGACCGTTGCCCTGCGCCCGCCTATTCCTTGCCAGCGTCGCCTTCGCTGTCGCGCAACTGCTTTTCGAGCGCCTCCCGGTGGGCGTCCATCGCAGCGTTGGTCCGGTCTTCCGCCTTCTGCGGCGCGGTGATCAGGTCCCGAAAGACAGTCTCCGCGGGCTTCATCACCTCGCGCTCCTTCTTCTCGCTGCCCCCGCAGGCGGCGATCAGCGCGAACAGCAGCACCGCGGTCAGTCTTGTTCTCTGGGGCATGCAGGCCCTCCCCCTGAATATGCGTGAAGTCTACCCCGAACCGGCGGCACGTGGATTGCCGGGGCGCCGGCCGGGCCGGCGGTCCGGCCAGGCAGCGCCCGGGGCTTCCCTGCGCATCGCCGATGTGAGAGCTTCACGGCATGACGGCATTCAGCGGACAGGTCGTGATCCTGACCGGGGCATCTGAGGGCATCGGACGCGCCCTGGCGCTGAGTCTGGCCGAGCAGCGGGCGTCGCTGGTTCTCGCCTCCAGGAACCGGGAGCGCCTGGAGGATCTCGCGAAGCTGTGCCGCGACCGCGGCGCGGAGGCGCTGGTCGTTGCGACCGACGTCGGCGAGGAAGCCCAGTGCGCGGCGCTGGTGGACGCTACGCTCGAGCGCTTCGGCCGCCTGGACGTGCTGATCAACAACGCAGGCGCCACGATGTGGTCCCGACTCGACGAACTGTCGGACGTGGGCGTGCTCGAGACCCTGATGCGCGTCAATTATCTCGGGGCGGCCTGGCTGACGCGCCGCGCCCTGCCCGCACTGAAGGCGAGCCACGGCCGCATCGTGGCCATCTCGAGCCTCGCCGGGCTCGCCGGCGTTCCGACGCGGACCGGGTATGCCGCCAGCAAGCACGCGATGTTCGGATTCTTCGACTCGCTGCGCATCGAGCTTCGCCCGCACGGCGTCTCGGTGACGATCGTGGCGCCCGATTTCGTGGTATCGGAGATCCACCGGCGGGCAGCCGGTCCCGACGGCCGTCCGCTGGGCGAGACCCCAATGGACGAGTCCAGGATCATGAGTTCCGAGGAATGCGCCCGGCTCATCCTGCGCGCAACCGCAAACCGGCGGCGCCTGGCCATCACCTCGGCGCGCGGCCACCTCCTCGGGTGGCTGAAGCTGGTCGCGCCCGGCCTGGTGGACCGGCTCGCCGCGCGTGCCATACGCGAGCGTCGCTGACCCGCGGCTGCGTGGTGTCACTTCTTCTGCAGTTGCGTCAGGTCCATTGCGACCAGGAAGTACTAGAACAGGTAGTTGATCTGCGTG
>DATHZW010000247.1:0-6314 GCA_035458405.1 Steroidobacteraceae bacterium
CGGCCGGGCCGCCGCCGGGCCGCATGGAGGGCTTCCGTTCGGTCGCCGGCGCGCTGGCCGTCGTCGACTACGCACACACGCCGGACGCGCTGGCCAAGGTGCTGGACGCGGCGCGGCGCCATGCGCGGGGCCGGCTGCGCGTCGTGTTCGGCTGCGGCGGCGATCGCGACACGGGCAAGCGCGCGCTGATGGGGGAGGTCGCGGAGCGCCTCGCCGACGAGGTCTTCGTCACCGACGACAACCCGCGCCGCGAAGATCCCGAGCGCATCGTCGCCATGATCCTGGGCGGCATGGCCGAGCCGTCGCGCGCGCAGGTGATTCACGGCCGCGAGGCCGCGATCGCCGCCGCGCTGGCCGGTACGGCGACCGGCGACGTCGTGGTCGTGGCCGGCAAGGGCCACGAGCGCAAGCAGTTCATCGGTACGGAGGCGCGCGAGTACAGCGACCGCGACTGCGTGAGTGAGCTCGCCGGGAGGGCCGCATGAGCCGGACCCTGGGCTTCCTGGCGCGAGCCTGCGACGGGCGCCTGGTCGGCGGGGACTGCGCATTCGGCGCCGTGTCCATCGACTCGCGGACGCTCGAGCCCGGCGACCTGTTCGTCGCGCTGAAGGGCGAGCGCTTCGACGGGCACGACTTCGCGGCCGCGGCGGTCGGGCGCGGCGCCGCGGCGTTGCTCGTGTCGCGGCAGCTTCCGCTGGGCGTGCCGCAGGTCGTGGTGGCCGACACGCTCGAGGCCCTGGCGCGTGGCGCGCAGGCCTGGCGGCAGCAGTTCACGCTGCCGTTGGTCGGTGTCGGCGGCAGTAACGGCAAGACGACGACCAAGGAGATGCTTGCCGCGATCCTGGCGCGGCTGGGCGAGACGCTCGCGACGCGCGGCAACCTCAACAATCACATCGGGGTCCCGCTGACCCTGTTCCGGCTCGCGCCAGGGCACCGCACCGCGGTCGTCGAAATGGGCGCGAACCACGCCGGGGAAATCGCGAGGCTGGTCGATATCGCCTCGCCGACCGTCGGCCTGGTCACCAATGCCGGCGCCGAACACCTCGAGGGCTTCGGCAGCCTCGAGGGCGTGGCCCGCGCGGAGGGCGAGATGTTCGCCGGCCTCGACGGCGCGGCGACCGCGGTGATGAACGCCGACGACGCGTTCGCGCCGCTGTGGCGCGAGCTGTCGGGGACGGCGCGCATCGTCAGCTTCGGCATCGACAACGAGGCGGATTTCCGCGCGCTGTCGCTGTCCTCGTGGATCGAGGACGGCGCCTGGGTCTCGAGCTTCGACCTGGCGACGCCGGCCGGGACCGTCCGCGCAGGGATCGCCCTGCCGGGCCGGCACAACGTGCTGAACGCGGCCGCCGCAGCCGCGGCGGCCTGGGCCTGCGGCGCGAGCCCGCAACAGATCGTCGACGGGCTGGCGGCGGTGAGCCCCGTCCGTGGCCGCCTGCAACTGAAGCCGGCGCATGGCGGCGCCTGGCTGATCGACGATTCCTACAACGCCAACCCGAGCTCGGCCCTGGCCGGGCTCGAGGTGCTCGGCAGTCTCGGGGGCGAGCGCTGGCTCGTCTTCGGAGAGATGGCGGAACTCGGCGAGCACGCCGTTTCCGGTCACGCGGAGGTCGGCCGTGCGGCGCGCGCCCGGGGCGTGTCGCGGCTGTTCGCGGTCGGGCCGACCACCTTGCACACGGTCGAGGCCTTCGGCCAGGGCGCGGCCTGGTTTCCGGACTCGAACGCGCTCGCGGCGGCGGTCAGGGAACTGCTGCGGCCGGGCGTCACGGTGCTGGTCAAGGGCTCCCGGGTGAACCGGCTCGAAACGGTCGTCGGGTCACTGGTCGAGGCGCCGCCCGCGGCGTGCAACGGCAATTGAGGCTGCGGTAACCATGCTGCTACTGCTCTTCGAATGGTTGTCAGAGTTCTACGGCGGCTTCCGCGTGTTCGGCTACCTGACGCTGCGCGCGATCCTGGCCGTGCTCACCGCACTCGCCATCTCGCTGATGGTCGGCCCGTGGATGATCCGCAAGCTGGCGCAGAAGCAGATCGGCCAGGTGGTGCGCGAGTACGGGCCGCAGACGCACCTCGGCAAGAAGGGGACGCCCACGATGGGCGGCGCACTGATCCTGGTGGCGATCGCGGCCGGCACGCTGCTGTGGGGCGACCTGCACAACCGCTTCGTCTGGATCGTCCTCGGCGTCACGCTGGCCTTCGGCCTGATCGGCTTCTACGACGACTACCTCAAGCTGGTGGTGAAGGACCCGCGCGGGCTGGCGGCGCGCTGGAAGTACTTCTGGCAGTCGGTGGCCGGCCTGGGCGCCGCGATCGCCCTGTGGAACACGGCGCAGGGGCCGGCGGAAACCTCGCTCTACGTGCCCTTCTTCAAGGACGTGGCCCTGCCGATGGGCGCGTTCGTCTTCATCGGCTTCACCTACCTGGTGATCGTCGGCTCGAGCAACGCGGTCAACCTCACCGACGGGCTCGACGGCCTGGCGATCATGCCCTGCGTCATGGTTGCCGGCGCGCTGGGCGTGTTCGCCTATGTCACCGGCAACGTCAACTTCGCGGCCTACCTGCACATCCCCTACGTACCGGGAGTCGGCGAGATGCTGATCTTCCTGGGCACCCTGGCCGGGGCGGGCCTCGGCTTCCTCTGGTTCAACACCTATCCCGCGCAGATCTTCATGGGCGACGTCGGCGCGCTGGCCCTCGGCGCCGCGCTGGGCGTCGTGGCCGTGATCGTCCGGCAGGAACTCGTGCTGGCCGTCATGGGCGGGATCTTCGTCCTGGAGACCGTCTCGGTGATGGTCCAGGTGGCCTCGTTCAAGCTGCGCGGCAAGCGCATCTTCCGCATGGCGCCCATTCACCATCACTACGAGCTGAAAGGCTGGGCCGAACCGAAGGTGATCGTCCGCTTCTGGATCATCTCCTTCGTGCTGGTCCTGGTCGGGCTCGCCACCCTGAAGATCCGCTGATGGATTCCGCAACCCCGAATCGCCGACAGGACAAGGGCCAGCGCCCCGTCAGCGTGATACTCGGCCTCGGCCGCACCGGGGTCTCCTGTGCACGCCACCTCGCGCAGCGGGGCCACGAGTTGCGGGTGACCGATTCACGCAGCGCGCCGCCCGGCCTGGCGGAGCTGCAGCTCGCCTGCCCGGACGCGCGCGTCGCGCTCGGCGGCTTCGACGAGTCGCTGCTCGAGGGTGCGGACCAGGTCGTGGTGTCGCCGGGCATCTCGGTGCGCGAGCCCATCGTCGTGTCGGCGTTGAACCGCGGGCTCGACGTGGTCGGCGACATCGAGCTGTTCGCGCGCGAGGCGGGCGGCCGCTGCGTCGCCATCACCGGCACCAACGGCAAGAGCACCGTGACCACCCTGGTCGGCGAGATTGCCGAGGCGGCGCGGGTCGGCGTGCGCGTCGGCGGCAACATCGGCCGCCCGGCGCTCGACCTGCTGGCCGGCGAGCCGGCCGACCTCTACGTGCTGGAGCTGTCGAGCTTCCAGCTGGAAACGACCCGCTCGCTGGCGCTCGAGGCCGCGGTCGTGCTGAACGTCACGCCCGACCACTTCGATCGCTACAGCGGGCTCTCGGACTACGGCGCCGCCAAGGCGCGGATCTACGACAACTGCGCCACCGCGGTGGTCAACCTCGACGACGAGCTGGTGTGCCGCATGCCGCGGCCCGGTCAGCGGACCGTCGGTTTCAGCCTGCTGCGACCGGACGCCGACTACTCGGTCCAGGACCTCGCTGGTGCCGCCTGGCTGGTGGCCGGCGGCGAGCCGGTGCTGCCGCTGGCCGAACTCCGCCTCAGCGGCCGCCACAATGCGGCGAACGCGCTGGCGGCGCTCGCGCTGGCGGACGCCTGCGGCCTGCCGCGCAACGCGGCCGTCGCCGCATTCCAGCACTTCCCCGGCCTGCCGCATCGCACGCAGTGGGTCGCCGATGCGGCCGGCGTCCGCTGGATCGACGACTCCAAGGCGACCAACGTCGGTGCCGCCATGGCCGCCGTCGAGGGTCTCGCCGGGCCGCTGGTGATCATCGCCGGCGGCGAAGGCAAGGGCCAGGACTTCACGCCGCTGGCCGGCGCGTTTCGCGGCAAGGTCCGCCGCACCGTGCTGATCGGCCGCGACGCGAAGGCGCTCGGTGCCGCGCTCGAGGGCGCCTGCGAGGTCGAGTACGCGGCCTCGATGGAAGAGGCCGTGGCGGCCGCGAGGCGGGTGTCCCGCTCGGGCGACACCGTCATGCTGTCGCCGGCCTGCGCCAGCTTCGACATGTTCCGCGACTACGCGCACCGCGGCGAGGCCTTTGCCGCGGCGGCGCGGGGAGGCTCGGCATGACGACCGCCGCGTCGCTTGCCTACTCCCGTTCGGCCGGCCGGCAGCCGCGGCTCGCGATCGACCCGGTGATCGTCGCGGCCACGCTGGGTCTCGTGCTGCTCGGCCTGGTCATGGTCACGTCGTCTTCGGTGACGATCGCCGAGCGCCAGGCCGGCGATCCGTTCATGTACCTCGACCGTCAGCTGCTGTCGGCCGGGCTCGGCCTGATCGCCGCGGTCGCGATGCTGGCGGTGCCGGTGTCGGTCTGGGAGCGTGCCGCGCCGCTGCTGCTCGCCGCGGGGTTCATCCTCATCGTGCTGGTGCTGATCCCGGGGATCGGCCACGAGGTGAACGGCAGCCGTCGCTGGATCCGCATCGGTCCGCTCAACTTCCAGCCGTCAGAGGTGGCGCGCGTGGCGCTGCTGGCCTACGTCTGCGCCTACGCCGTGCGCTACCAGGAAACGCTGGCGAGTTCGTGGCAGGGGTTCTTCAAGCCGCTGACGGTGCTCGGCGTCGCGGCGGCCCTGCTGCTGATCGAGCCCGACTTCGGCGCGGCGGTCGTGCTGCTGGCAACCGGGGCCATCGTGCTGTTCCTGGCCGGCGCGCGCTGGCGCGACTTCCTCGGCGTGACGGCGCTGGGCGCCTTCGGCATCGCGGCGCTGGCGCTCACCTCGAACTATCGCGTGCGCCGCCTGACCGCCTTCATGGATCCGTGGGCGGATCCCTACGACAGCGGCTTCCAGCTGACCCAGTCGCTGATCGCGATCGGCCGCGGCGAATGGCTCGGCGTCGGCCTCGGGTCGAGCATCCAGAAACTCTCCTACCTGCCGGAGGCGCACACCGATTTCGTGTTCGCGGTGCTGGCCGAGGAACTCGGCCTGCTCGGCGTGGTCGGCGTGCTGATGCTGTTCCTGGTGCTGGTCCTCCGGTGCCTCAGGCTGTCGCGCCTGGCAGCGGATGCCGGCATGCCCTTCCACGCCTTCATGGCGGCCGCCTTCGGCGTGTGGCTCGGCCTGCAGGCCTTCATCAACATCGGCGTGAACATGGGGCTGCTGCCCACCAAGGGCCTGACCCTGCCGCTGCTCTCCTACGGCCGCTCCAGCATGCTCGTGACGCTGGCGTGGATCGGCGTGATGCTGCGAATCAACCACGAGGTGCTGGCCTCCGGGCGGGTTGCCTCGGAGAGGGGGCGGACATGACGGGTCCGGTCCTGATCATGGCGGGCGGCACCGGCGGTCATGTGATTCCTGCGCTCGCGGTGGCGCGCGCCCTTCGCGCCGGGGGGCACGACGTCGTGTGGCTCGGCACGCGGCGCCGCATCGAGGCACGCCTGGTGCCCGCCGAAGGCATTCCCATCGAGTGGATCGACATCGAGGGCCTGCGCGGGCGCGGTCTCGGCGGCTGGCTCGCCGCCCCGGTCAAGCTGCTGCGCGCCGTGTCGCAGGCGCTGGCCGTCCTGCGGCGCGTGCGCCCGGTCGTCGTCTTCGGCGGCGGCGGCTTCGCCTCGGGACCGGGCGGCCTCGCCGCATGGCTCATGCGCACACCGCTGGTCATCCACGAGCAGAACGCCGCCGCCGGCCTGACAAACCGCTGGCTGGCGCGCCTCGCCGGCACCGTGGCCGAGGCATTCCCGGGCAGCTTCCCGGGACGCAAGGGCGTGGTCACGACCGGCAATCCCGTGCGGCGCGAGATCGCATCCCTGCCGCCCCCGGAGGCGCGTTTCGCCGGCCGCAGTGGCCGGCTGCGGCTGCTGGTGTTCGGCGGCAGCCAGGGCGCAGCGGTGCTCAACCGTGTCGTGCCGCGCGCCGTGGCGACGCTGCCCGACGCCGTGCGGCCGCTGGTGCTGCACCAGGCCGGCACGGCGCAGCTCGAGGAGACCCGCGGCCTGTACCGCCAGCTGGGCGTGGACGCCGATGTGCGGGCGTTCATCGACGACATGGCCGCGGCCTATGGCGCGGCCGATCTCGCCGTCGCGCGCGCGGGTTCGACCGTGTCCGAGCTCGCGGCAGCAGGGCTC
>DATHZW010000248.1:0-3560 GCA_035458405.1 Steroidobacteraceae bacterium
ATCGCAGCGTGCGCTTCCTCGCCGCGGAGATCGTCCGGGAGAAGCTGACGCGCGTCCTCCAGGAGGAGCTGCCCTACGGCATCTCGGTCGAGATCGAGCGCTGGGAAGAAGAGGACAACCGGCTGTTGATCGGCGCGGTCATCTGGGTCGAGCGGGAAGGCCAGCGCAAGATCGTCATCGGGGAGGGCGGCCAGCGGCTCAAGGAAGTCGGCCAGGCGGCCCGCCTGGACATCAACGACATGCTCGAGCGGCGCGTCCACCTGGAACTCTGGGTCAAGGTGCGCGAGAACTGGGCGGACAACGAGGCCGCACTCCGGCAGTTCGGCTACGACCCGTCATGACCGGTTCGCGCCGGGGGGCGTTGCAGCCGGCGTTCCTGCTGCACCACCACGACTACAGCGACTCCAGCCGCATCCTCGAGCTGCTGACCCGCGAGCACGGGCGCATTTCGCTGTTCGCGCGCGGCGTGCGGCGGGCCAAGTCCCCCTACCGGCCGGTCCTGCAGCCCTTCGTGCCGCTGCTGCTGTCGTGGTCGGGCGGCACCGACGGCGGGAACCTGACCGGCGCCGAGTTCGCCGGCGAGGCCAGGCCGCTGGCCGCGGCGCGCCTGATGTCGGGTTTCTACCTGAACGAACTGCTGCTGAAGCTGACCCCGCGTGGCGAGCCCATGGCCGAGGTCTTCGACCTGTATGCGCTGACGCTCGGCGCGCTGCGCGACGGCGAGCCGGAGCAGGCGGCGCTGCGCCATTTCGAACGGCAGCTGCTCGAGCACCTCGGCTACGGCATCGACGTGAGCCGGGACTCCGGCTCCGGGGAACCGCTGGCGGCCGATCGGTACTATCATTTCCACCCGGGGGTCGGCGTGCGGGCCGTGCGGGACGCGTCCGCGGGCGTGGATACCTACCTGGGCGGCCAGTTGCTGGACTTCGCCGCCGGCAGGTTCGACTCCCCGGAGTCGTTGCGCGCGGCGAAGCGGCTGCTGCGCGCCGCCCTCGAGCATTGCCTCGAGGGCAGGGACCTGAGGAGCCGCGACGTGATGCTGGCGTTGCGCCGGCTGGAGACGGACAAGTGAGCCTGTTTTCGATCGCGCTGGGGGTGAACATCGACCACGTGGCCACGCTGCGGCAGGCACGGGGCGGCTCGAGTCCCGACCCGCTGCACGCGGCGCTGCTCGCCGAGCAGGCCGGGGCGGACAGCATCACGCTGCACCTGCGCGAGGACCGGCGCCACATCCAGGACCGCGACGTGCTGGCCATGCGCGACGCATTGCAGACCCGCATGAACCTGGAAATGGCGGTCACCGACGAGATGCTCGCGATCGCCTGCAGGATCCAGCCGGCCGACGTCTGCCTGGTGCCGGAAAACCGGCAGGAAGTCACCACCGAGGGCGGGCTGGACGTCGCCAGCCAGGTCCCGCGTATCCGCGAAGCCTGCGCCCGGCTGGCCGCCGCGGGGATCCGGGTCTCGCTGTTCATCGACCCCGACGAGTCGCAGATCGACGCGGCGACGCGCAGCGGCGCCCCGGCCATCGAGTGGCATACGGGCGCCTACGCGGAAGCGACCGGCCCGCTGCGCGCCGAGGCCCTGCACCGGCTGGCCGAGGCCGCGCGGCAGGCGAGCGCGGCCGGCCTGGTGGTGAATGCCGGACACGGCCTCGACTACCACAACGTCCAGCCGGTCGCGGCGCTGCCGCAGCTGGTCGAGCTGAACATCGGCCACGCCATCATCGCCCGCGCAGTGTTCACCGGTCTCGGTCCCGCCGTGGCCGAGATGAAGCGCCTGATGCGGGAAGCGCGCGCCGCATGATCTTCGGCATCGGCACCGACATCCTCCGCGTGGACCGCATCGCCAGTATCCACGAGCGATTCGGCCGCCGCTTCGTCGAGCGTTTGCTGATGCCGGAGGAACTCGCGGCCTTCGAGGGTCACAAGCGGCCCGTCCGGTTCCTGGCCATGCGCTTCGCGGCCAAGGAAGCGATCGTCAAGGCGCTGGGCACGGGATTCGCGCACGGCATCTGGATCCGCGACGTCGGCTTCCTGCAGAACGCCTGGGGCCGGCCGGAGGTGGTCTTCTCCCCGCGCGGCAGGCAGGTGGCCGACGCGCTCGGGGCCGGCGACGGGCATGTCAGCCTGACCGACGAGGCCGGGCTCGTCGTCGCCGTGGCGGTGCTGATGCGCAAGGAAACACCATGAGCCTGAACTGCCTGGTCTTCGACATCGAGACGGTCCCGGACGTCGACCTGGGGCGCCGCCTGCTCGGACTCGAGGACGCCGACGACGCGGTAGTCGCCGCGGCGATGTTCGCGGCGAGGCGCGAGGTGACCGGTTCCGACTTCCTGCCCTTCGAGCAGCACCGCATCATCGCGATCTCCGCCGCGCTGCGCTCCGGCGACCAGTTCCACCTGTGGAGCCTGGGCGGCATCGAGTCGCCCGAGGACGAGCTGGTGACGCGTTTCTTCGCCGGCCTGGAGAAGACCCAGCCGACGCTGGTGTCCTGGAACGGCAGCGGCTTCGACCTGCCGGTGCTGCACTACCGGTCCCTGAAGCACGGCGTCGTGTCGCGCCGCTACTGGGACACCGGCGACTTCGACCAGAGCTTTCGCTTCAACAACTACCTCGGCCGTTTCCACTGGCGCCATGTCGACGTGATGGACGTGTTGTCCGGCTACCAGGGTCGCGGACGCGCGAGCCTGGAAAACGTCGCGGCGCTGCTCGGCCTGCCGGGCAAGCTCGGCATGAGCGGCGACAAGGTCTGGGGCGCGTACAGCGAGGGCCGCCTCGCGGAGATCCGCGCCTACTGCGAGACCGACGTCATGAACACCTACCTCGTCTACCTGCGTTTCGAGCTGATTCGCGGCCGGCTGGCGCCGGATGACTACGAGCAGGAGATCGCGCGCGTCTGGGAGTGGCTCGAGGAGCGCAGCGAAACGCACTGGCAGCAGTTCTCGGCGGCCTGGGACGTCACTTGAGGGCGCCCGGCGAGCCGGTCCGGATGCAGGTCGCGTCGCTCACGCACGACGGCCGCGGCGTCGCCCGCGTCGACGGCAAGACGGTGTTCGTGGACGGCGCGCTGCCTGGCGAGACCGTGATGGCGGCGCGGGGCCGCAAGCACCGCCGCTATGACGAGGCGACGCTGCTGGAAGTGCTGGAGCCCTCGCCCGACCGGGTGCCGCCTGGCTGCGCCCATTTCGGGGTCTGCGGCGGCTGCGCCCTGCAGCATCTGGACGAGACGCGCCAGATCGAGGCCAAGCAGGCCCACGTCGCCGAGCAGTTCGCGCGGGTCGGCCAGGTCGAGCCCTTGCGTTGGCTCGAGCCGCTGCGTGGGCCGTCCTGGGGGTACCGGCGCCGGGCCCGGCTGGGCGCCAAGTACGTCATCAAGAAGGAGCGCGTGCTGGTCGGCTTCAGGGAGCGCTCGAAACCCTACATCGCGGACGTGCGGGCCTGCCCGGTGCTCGCCGGCCCGGTCGGGGCTCTGGTCGGCGAACTGGCGGAACTGGTCGGGACGCTGAGCATTCGCGACCGGCTGCCGCAGTTCGAGGTCTCGGTCGGCGAACGGGCGAC
>DATHZW010000249.1:0-3269 GCA_035458405.1 Steroidobacteraceae bacterium
CCATGAGCCGATTCTAGTGTGCACGCCATGCGGATGGGCGGCCGGTCGGCCGAAAAGCCATAATCGGCTGAGTGACAAGCCTCCGCGGGAGCCGCCGGGCCGGTCATGACGGGATGAACAGCCAGGGAGTGCCTGCATGCGAATGTCTATCTTGGCGTTGTCGACGACGGCCACGTTGCTGCTGCCGGCGGCGGTGCAGTCGGCGGAGCAGACGGTGTTCCAGGTCGTGCCCAGTGCCGGAATCCGGCTCGGCGGCAACTTCGAGGACGCGGACACGGGCGCCAGTCGCCAGCTCGGCGATGCCGCGAGCTTCGGCGTCGCGCTCGAATGGCGTGTCGGCGACGAAAACCGCTGGTGGCAGGCCTGGTATTCGCGGCAGGGCTCCGAGGTGAAGACGTCGGACGGCCCGTTCGACCTGGACGTGGAATACCTGCACGTCGGCGGCACGGCGCCCATCAACGACGAGGGCAGGGTACAAAGCTATGTTTCCGGCGGCATCGGCGCGACCCGCTTCTCGCCCTCGGGCGCCGGGTTCCAGGACGCAACGAAGTTCTCGGCATCGCTCGGCATCGGGCTCAACATGCCGATTTCACGGCGCGTGGCGTTTCGCGTCGAAGCCCGCGGCTACCTGACGATGATGGATTCCGACACGGCCATCTTCTGCCGCAGCGACTTCGGCAGCGGTGCCTGCGCCATCGTCGCCAGCGGCTCGACGCTGTTCCAGGCCGAGTTCAACGCCGGCGTCGCCTTCGGGTTCTAGCGCTCCACGAACTCGAACAGCTCGCCGCTCGGTCCGCGAACCAGCATCACCCTGCATGGGGTGCCTTCATCGACGGCGGCGTGCTGGATCACCGACTCCACCTGGCCCCCGGCCCGGCCGAAGCGTGCGGAAAGCGCGTCGAGGCTGGGCGCGCGGCAGGTGAACAACGCGATGCCCAGCTGGCCCGGCCGCATCGGGCGCTCCAGCGGCCGCGTGGTCCGGTCGTAGAAGTGGACCAGGACGATCTTCCCGGAAGCCTGGCGGCGTTCGCGGTACAGCGCAAAGTGCGTCCGGGTTCCCTCGGGGACGCCGAACAGCCGGCACGCGGCATCGCGATGTTCACCGCGAAGTTCCACGTCGGTCGCCTCGTGCACATAGCCCAGCGCTTCCTCGTAGAAACGCCGCGAGGCATCGAGGTCCGCCGTCACGATCGACACGGTCGCCACCTCGCTGAACCGGCCCGCCGCCGGCGCAAAGCGGCGCGTCCCCGACTGGTGCGCGTGGCCCACCATCAGCAGCAGCGGGACGCCGTCCGGGCCCGTCAGGATGACCTCCTCGGTGTCGTTGCTGCCGATCTCGAAGCGCTCCGGGCGGCTGCGCGGAGCACAGCCCGCGTCTTCGAGCACGCGGATCGCCTCTTGGATGGGCGCCCCGGTATAGATGTCGAGCGCCTTGGGCCCCGCGTCGGTCGCCAGGTCGGGTGCGCCCTGGCCGTAGTCCAGCCGGGTGGCCACGCCACCGGTGTCCGGAAACTGCGCAAGGCGGATGCGGCCGACGCCGTGGCCGTCGGCCGAGAGCGTCACCAGCCTGACGTCTTCGTGCACCGGGAGCCGCCAGACCGACAGCAGGCTGACCGAGGCGCGAACGTCCAGTTCGACCCGGTATTGCATCCGGTCGCGAAAGACCGACAGCGCCGCGTCCATGTCGCGCACGCCGACGGTGACCGATTCGATGGCTGAAATCATGGGGTTGCTGCGATGAGGGGCCGGAAGCCGAGCATACCGTACGGCGAATCCGGAACAAGCCCGGCCGCGACATATGGTCTTTGCGCGTCCGGTCTCATAGGATGCCGCCACAGCCTGGAGGGATGACCATGGGTTATGGAGGACGCAGGACGACCCTGCCGGAGCGATCCGAGGCCCTGCCCGGTCGGGCCGGGCCGATCGCGGTACCGCCGCGGCACTTCGTCAACGGCAGGCCAATGGTGCCGCCGTACCCGGACGGCATGCAGGTCGCGCTGTTCGGCCTCGGATGTTTCTGGGGCGCCGAGCGCCGTTTCTGGCAGCAGCGCGGCGTGTTCGTCACCGCCGTGGGTTATGCAGCGGGCTACACGCCCAACCCGACCTACGAGGAGGTCTGCTCGGGCAGGACCGGTCATGCCGAGGTCGTCAGGGTGGTCTTCGATCCGGCGCAGACTTCCTACGAGGCCCTGCTGAAGGTTTTCTGGGAATCCCACGACCCGACCCAGGGCATGCGGCAGGGCGGGGACATCGGGACGCAGTACCGGTCCGGCATCTACTTCGACGGCGAGGCGCAGCGCCTGGCGGCCGAGGCATCAAGGATTGTGTACCAGAGTGCGCTGCAAGCCGCAGGCCGTGGCTCCATCACGACGGAGATCCTGCCGGCGCCCGAGTTCTATTACGCCGAGGACTATCACCAGCAGTACCTGGCGAAGAATCCGGGCGGCTACTGCGGCCTGGGGGGTTGCGGCGTGGACTACGTTCCCGGCGCGTGAGCGCCAGGTCCGCAGGGTCGGCCGCATGGCCGAGCCCCGCACGATTCGCGATGCATCGACATTGACCCCGGGGTACACACGGCGACGCGGGGGCCGCTGAAGGACGCCTGCTAAGAGCGGCCCCGGATGTGCTCGATCGTCGGGACCGAGACCCCGAGCCGCTGGGCCGATTCCGCGCACTGCTCGGCGGCCTTCAGGAAGGGGTTGGGTACGCGGGTGCCGTGCAGCGCCTCGCGGTTGGCGAGCATGCCACCGATGTACTGATAGAAGGGCGTCGGGAACAGCGCCTGGGTCACGATGCCCGTGAACTCCCGGGGGTCCACGCCCGCCGCATGCACCAACGCCGTGGCGTCCCGGAGGCTCTCCACGACCGATGCCATCAGGAAGTTGCCAGCGGCCTTGACGACGTTGGCCGCGGCAGGCTCCGCGCCCAAATAATCGTGCCGCCCGAGCGTCTCGAGCACGGGCCGGATGCGCTCGAAGGCCGCGCTGGGCCCCGCCACCGGTATCAGCAGGCGGCCCGAGATGGCCGCCTCGGGCGCGCCAAAGACGGGCGCCGACAGGTAGGACTGGCCCAGCTCCGCATGGGCCGCGGCCAGCCGCAGCGCCAGCGTGTCGCTGATCGTGCTCATGCAGACGTGGATGAGACCCGGCACGTCCGCCGAGACCAGGCGGCCCTCATGGAAGAGCGTCGACTCGAGCGCGGCGTCGTCGCTGACCATTGTGATGATCAGCTCCGACTGGCAGGCCTCCGCGGGGCTCGACACCGGCACG
>DATHZW010000250.1:0-6804 GCA_035458405.1 Steroidobacteraceae bacterium
CGCCACCGGCTTGGCGTTGATCATGTCCTGCGGGTTGATCTCCTCGCTCTCGGCCAGCGTCAGGCGCTCCTTGACGGCCCGCTCGACGCGGACCAGCCCGATGCGGAAAGCCACCTCGGCCATCTCGCCGACGCAGCGGACGCGCCGGTTGCCCAGGTGGTCGATGTCGTCCACCTTGCCGTCGCCGTTCTTGATCGCGATCAGCGTGCGCAGCACGTCGATGACGTCGGACAGCTCCTCGCCCGAGCGCTCGAAGTGGCCGCGCGCGACCTCGTCCTTGCGCTGCTCCGTGTACAGCTTGAAGTAGCGGCCGTCGTAGAGGATGCCCGGGCTTTCCAGCCAGGCGTCGAGCTCCGCGCCCTCCAGCCCCTCGGGCGGCTGCCGGTTGACGCGGCGGTTGAACTTCATGCGGCCGACCGCCGAAAGGTCGTAGCGCTCGGAGTTGAAGAACAGGTTGTGGAAGAGGTTTTCCGCGGCGTCCTTGGTGGGCGGCTCGCCCGGGCGCATCATGCGGTAGATCTCGATCAGCGCCTCGAGACGCGTGTGCGTCGGGTCGATGCGCAGCGTGTCCGAGACGTAGGGGCCGCGGTCCAGGTCGTTGACGTAGAGCGTGGCGACCTGCGTGATGCCGGCCTCGATGAACTTCTCGACCGTGCCGACGGTGAGGACCTCGTTGGCCTTGGCCAGCACCTCGCCGGTGCCGGCGTCGACCACGTCGTGGGCCAGGACCTTGCCCTGCAGGTAGTCCAGGGGAACGCCCAGGCGCTTGACGCCCGCGTCCTCGAGCATGCGCACGTGGCGCGCGGTGATGCGGCGGCCTTCCTCCACGATCACCTTGTTGCCGGCACGGATCTCGAACAGCGCGGTCTCGCCGCGCAGCCGCTCGGGCACCAGCTCCAGCTCGATCTCCTTCTTCTTCGAGACGTGGAACACGTTCTTGTCGAAGAACAGGTCGAGGATCTCCTGGTCGCCGTAGCCCAGCGCGCGCAGCAGGATGGTCACCGGCAGCTTGCGGCGCCGGTCGATGCGCGCGAACACGCAATCCTTGGCGTCGAACTCGAAGTCGAGCCACGAGCCGCGGTAGGGAATGACGCGCGACTGGAACAGCAGCTTGCCGGAACTGTGGGTCTTGCCCTTGTCATGGTCGAAGATCACGCCCGGGCTGCGGTGCAGCTGGGAGACCACGACCCGCTCGGTGCCGTTCACCACGAAGGTGCCGTTCTCGGTCATCAGCGGCAGCTCGCCGAGGTAGACCTCCTGCTCGACCGCCCGCTTGACGCGCGTGCCGCCCGGGGATTCCTTGTCGAAGATCCGCAGGCGCAGCCTGACGCGCAGCGGCGCCGCGTAGGTCAGGCCCCGCAGCTGGCATTCCTTGACGTCGAATACCGGCTCGCCGAGGTAGTAGTAGACGTAGTCGAGGACGGCGTTGCCGGAATAGCTCTTGATGGGAAACACGCTGCGAAATGCGGCGTGCAGCCCGGCCTTTTCCAGGTGACGGTCGATGACGGCCAGTTCCTCGGCTTCCGACAGCAACTTGCCGGCGGCGGACGGCTGCCCGCCCGCCTGCTCGCTGGCCTGCAATTCGGCATGCAGGGCGCGCGACTGGTCGAGCTGCAGGTACTGCGCATAGGAATCAGTCTGGATGGCGAGCAGGGGCGGAACGCCCAGAATGCTCGGCCGCTTGCCAAAATTCTTCCGGATGCGCTTCTTCTCGGTGAAGGAATAGGCCATCGGGTCACCCTTGAGCTTTGGATGCGGTCGCGGGCCTCATGCCCGCGTCCGCCGGGGAGCCGCGCCTAACGCGCGACCCGCACTGGAAACTAGAAACACCGGAATGCCGGGGAATAGCCGGCGCCCGGCCCCCCTTCGGGAGCCGGGACAGCCGGCATCCGGCATTGCGGCTTGCGCCGGGCGTCTGCCCTTGCATGGACGCCCTTACTTGACCTCTACGTCTGCGCCGGCGTCCGTAAGCTGCTTCTTGATCTTGTCGGCATCGGCCTTGGACACGGCTTCCTTGACGGTGCTCGGCGCGCCCTCGACCAGGTCCTTGGCCTCCTTGAGGCCGAGTCCGGTGATCTCGCGGATGACCTTGATCGTCCCGACCTTCTTGTCGGCCGGATAGGCCTTCAGGATGATCGTGAACTCGGTCTGTTCCTCGACGACCGGGGCAGCGGCAGCGGCGGCGGCCATCGCCATCGGGGCGGCGGCGGTCACGCCGAACTTGTCTTCCATCATCTTCACGAGGTCGACGATCTCCATGACGGTCATGTTCGAGATCGCGTCGAGAATTTCTTCCTTGGTGGCAGCCATTTCTTTAACTCCGGTTAATAGTGGTACGTGTAAATCAGTAGTGAGCCTGCCGTCAGGCGGCTGCGGCGACCTTCTGGTCCTTGACCGCGGCCACCGTCCGCACGAACTTCGTGTGCGGCGCAGCGAGCGTACGAACGAACTTCGAGACCGGTGCAATGAACACGCCGGCCAGCATCGACAAGGCCTCGTCACGGGTCGGCAGGCTCGCAACCTTCTCGATGTCGGTGCCGGGCAGCAACTGCCCGCCGATCGACACGAGTGTCGGAACCAGCTTGTCGTTGTCCTTGGCGAAATCCTTGACGACGCGCGCCGCAGCGCCCGGATCGTCGGTGGAAAACGCCAGGATCAACGGACCCTTGAGGCTGTTGGCGATGCACTCGAATTCGGTGCCGCTGACCGCGCGACGGGCGAGCGTGTTCTTGACGACCCGCAGATAGACGCCGGACTGGCGCGCCTTGGCGCGCAAGCCCGTTATCTGCGAAACCGTCAGTCCACGGTACTCCGCCGCCACCACCGAGAGCGCTTCGCGCGCCACGGCGTGGACTTCGGCCACCATCGCCTGCTTTGCTTCAAGCGTAAGTGCCATCGGATCCTCCTGGCTGAAGATCAAACCCAAGGTGCGGATCGCTCCGCACCCACCCTTGCCACCGCCCCGCCCACGGGGGAGGAAGCGGCGCACCGGTCTCGAACGACCGGCCGATGGCGACCTTCACCAGTAATTACTGACTCGGGTACCACCATCTGCGCAGGCGACCATTAAGGGGCCAGGCCCCGCCTGCGGTCTTCGATGGTCCGGGGCGCGTCGTCGCTCCCCGTCCCACGTCCCGGGCTCGCACCCGGTATTCGCTGCGCCGTCGCCACATGGCGGCGGCGCATCATGAAAATTCGCTCAGAGGCCCAGCGACGAACGGTCGACGGCCACGCCGGGACCCATCGTCGAGGACACCGTCACGTTCTGCACGTACACGCCCTTGGCCGTGGACGGCTTGGCCTTCTGCAGGTCGGCCAGCAGCGCCATCAGGTTCTCCTTCAGCGCCGTCGGCTCGAAGTTCGCCTTGCCGATCGTGCAGTGGACGATGCCGCCCTTGTCGCAGCGGTAGCGGACCTGGCCCGCCTTGGCGTTCTTCACCGCATTGGCCACGTCGGGCGTCACGGTACCGACCTTCGGGTTCGGCATCAGGCCCCGCGGGCCGAGGATCTGGCCAAGCTGGCCGACCACGCGCATCGCGTCCGGGCTGGCCACCACGACGTCGAAGTCGATCTGCCCCGCCTTGACCTTCTCGGCGAGGTCCTCGAGACCGACGATGTCGGCGCCGGCCTCGCGCGCCGCGTCGGCGTTCTTGCCCTGGGTGAACACGGCGACCCGCACGGTCTTGCCGATGCCGTTGGGCATGATCGTCGAGCCACGGACCTGCTGGTCGGACTTGGCTGCGTCGATGCCGAGGTTAACGGCGACGTCCACGGCCTCGTTGAACTTGGCGGTGGCGAACTCCTTGACCAGCGCAAGCGCTTCCTCGATCGGGTACGCGCGGCCGGGCTGCAACTTCTCGGTCCACGCCTTCTGGCGTTTGGCTACGGCTGCCATGTCACACCCCCTCCACGTCGACGCCCATGCTGCGGGCGCTGCCGGCGATCGTACGCACCGCGGCGTCCAGGTCGGCCGCCGTCAGGTCGGGCATCTTGGCCTTGGCGATGTCCTCGAGCTGGGCGCGCGAGACCTTGCCGACCTTCCTCGTGTTGGGCGTACCGGAGCCCTTGTCCAGGCCGATCGCCTTGCGGATCAGCACGGCCGCGGGCGGCGTCTTCATGATGAAGGTGAAGCTGCGGTCGCTGTAGACCGTGATCACCACCGGGATGGGCAGGCCCTTTTCCTGGCTCTGCGTGGCAGCGTTGAACTGCTTGCAGAATTCCATGATGTTGACGCCCTGCTGGCCCAGCGCCGGACCGACCGGCGGACTCGGGTTCGCCGCCCCTGCCGGTATCTGGAGCTTGATATAGCCCTGTACCTTCTTAGCCACGTTTACTCCTTACGGGTTCAAGCGCCGCGAGGCTCCCCGTGTCGATGAAGTGAGTTGTGAGTCGTGATTCGTGAGTCGTAAGAGAACGCCTTCTGGCGACTCACGACTCACCATTCACGACTCACGATCTCACGCTTTTTCAACCTGCCCGAAATCCAGTTCCACCGGCGTCGAACGGCCCAGGATCTGGACCGCCACCTGCAACCGGCTCTTCTCGTAATTGACCGACTCGACGACGCCGTTGAAGTCGTTGAACGGGCCGTCGGTCACGCGCACCATCTCGCCGGGCTCGAACAACACCTTCGGCCGCGGCTTCTCCGCGCCTTCCTCGACCCGCCGCAGTATGGCGTTCGCTTCCTTCTCCGAGATCGCCGCCGGCTTCTCGGAGGTGCCGCCGATGAAGCCGAGCACCTTGGGGGTCTCCTTCACCAGGTGCCAGGTATCGTCGTCCATCTCCATCTGCACCAGCACGTAGCCGGGGAAGAACTTGCGCTCGCTCTTGCGCTTCTGGCCCTCGCGCATCTCGACGACTTCCTCGGTTGGAACGAGGACGTCGCCGAACTTGTGCTCGAGCCCGTGCAGCTTCACGCGTTCCTTCAGGCTCGAGGCGACCTTGTGCTCGAAATTCGAGTAGGCATGGACTACGTACCAGCGAAGTGCCACGGCCTCAGCCCCCTTGTCCCGTCAGGTGCCGCATGGCCCAGGCCAGCAGCATGTCGACCAGCCAGAAGAACACGCCCAGCAGCAGCACGAAGACGGCCACGACCAGCGTGGTCTGCAGCGTCTCCTGCCGGGTCGGCCAGACCATCTTGCGCAGCTCGACGCGCGAGCCCTGCACGAATTGCCACAGCACCTGTCCCTGGGTCGACCAGAACAGCAGGGCCGCTCCCAGCGCGACACCCGCCAGCACCATCAGCAGGCGCGCGGCGGTCGGCACGTCGGCGAACCAGTAGTAGCCGCCAATGCCGGCGACCAGCGCGGCCGCCGCCAGCAGCAACTTCGCGGAATCGATGACGGGTGACCCGCCCTTCTCGGCTTGCTCGCTCATGGTTACCCGTTACCGTTCCTACGCAATCGCCGCCACCCGCAGGTGGCAGGGCAGGAGGGAATCGAACCCCCAACCTGCGGTTTTGGAGACCGCCGCTCTGCCAATTGAGCTACTGCCCTTTCGATCAGTGCCGTCTTCGTCTTTCGAACCAGCGGATAGTGACTGGCGGATAGCGGCTGGTTGGAGAAGACCCGGACCCTCGGGTCCTGCCATCCGCCATCCGCCATCCGCCCTCTTCGTCTGTTACTTCAGGACCTTCGACACCACGCCCGCGCCGACGGTGCGGCCGCCCTCGCGAATCGCGAACCGCAGGCCGTCCTCCATCGCGATCGGCGCGATCAGCTCGACCACCATCTTGATGTTGTCGCCGGGCATCACCATCTCGACGCCCTCCGGCAACTGGATCGTCCCGGTCACGTCCGTCGTGCGGAAGTAGAACTGCGGCCGGTAACCCTTGAAGAACGGCGTGTGACGACCGCCCTCCTCCTTGGTCAGCACGTACACCTCGCACTCGAAGTTGGTGTGCGGCGTGATCGAACCCGGCTTCGCCAGCACCTGGCCGCGCTCCACGTCCTCACGCTTGGTGCCGCGCAACAGCACGCCCACGTTGTCGCCCGCCTGCCCCTCGTCCAGCAGCTTGCGGAACATCTCCACACCCGTGCAGATCGTCTTGACCGTGTCCTTGATGCCGATGATCTCGACCTCGTCGTTCACCTTGACGATGCCGCGCTCGATACGCCCCGTCACCACCGTGCCACGACCCGAAATCGAGAACACGTCCTCGATCGGCATCAGGAACGGCTTGTCGATCACCCGCTCCGGCGTCGGAATGTACGCGTCCATCGCGTCCACCAGCTTGACGATCGACGGCGTGCCCAGCTCGCCCGTGTCACCCTCCAGCGCCTTCAGCGCCGAACCCTGGACGATCGGCGTGTCGTCGCCCGGGAACTCGTACTTCGACAGCAGCTCGCGGACTTCCATCTCCACCAGCTCGATCAGCTCGGCGTCGTCCACCATGTCGCACTTGTTCAGGTACACCACGATGTACGGCACGCCCACCTGCCGCGCCAGCAGAATGTGCTCGCGCGTCTGCGGCATCGGGCCGTCGGCCGCCGACACCACCAGAATCGCCCCGTCCATCTGCGCCGCGCCCGTGATCATGTTCTTCACGTAGTCCGCGTGCCCCGGACAGTCGACATGCGCGTAATGCCGGTTGGTCGACTGGTACTCGACGTGCGCCGTCGAAATCGTGATGCCCCGCGCCTTCTCTTCCGGCGCCTTGTCAATCTGGTCGAACGCACTCACCTCGCCGCCGTGCGCCTCCGCCATCACCTTCGTTAACGCCGCCGTCAATGTCGTCTTCCCATGGTCCACGTGACCAATCGTTCCAACGTTCACATGCGGCTTGTTGCGTACGAATTTTTCCTT
>DATHZW010000251.1:0-6625 GCA_035458405.1 Steroidobacteraceae bacterium
CCTCCGCGACCGAGCCCAGGAACGCCAGCGTCGCGTGCAGCTTGCCGGCCGGGACGGGACGCCCGCCGCTGCCGCGGACCGCCGTGCGGCAGGCGGGTTCGAGCTCGTCGCGCGTGGTGGCATCCGGCCAGAAGGCGAAGAACAGGCGTCGGGTCGCCTCGGCGGGCTCCCTCATGCCTCGAGCAGCCCCTTGAGGGCCGCGGCCACGGTCTGCCGCCGCACGGCGTCCCGTGTGCCGCTGAAGACGAACCGGCGCGAGACGACCCTCACGCCACCCGGCTGGCGCCAGGCCCAGGCGATCCACACCGTGCCGACGGGCTTGTCGTCGGTGCCGCCGTCCGGCCCCGCGATGCCGGTCACCGCCACCGAGAGGTCGGTCCGGCCGGATTGCAGCGCGCCACGGGCCATGGCGCGGGCCACCGGCTCGCTGACGGCGCCGTGACGCTTCAGCAGCCCGCTGGCCACGCCGATCTCCTGGCGCTTGGCGCGGTCGCTGTAGGTCACCCAGCCGCGGTCGAACCAGGCCGAGCTGCCCGGCAGGTCGGTGATGCACTTGGCGATCATCCCGCCGGTGCAGGATTCGGCGGTCGCCAGCGTCTTCCTGGCGGCCAGCAACTGCGCGGCGAGCCGGCGCACGAGGTTCAACAGCGTGGCGTTGGCAGGCGCAGCCATGGGTCAGCCCCCCTTGCGCAGGCCGGCAAAGTCGGGCGGGCGCTTCTCGAAAAACGCGGCAACGGCCTCACGCACCTCCGGGCCGCCGAGCCGGGCGCCGAAGGCGCGCCCCTCCTCGAGGATGGTCTGCTCGACCAGCCTCGCCTGCGAATGCTTCATCAGGCGCTTGCTTTCGCGCACCCCGCCGACCGGCAGGTCGTTGAAGCGCTCGGCCACCTCGCGGGCGACGCCCATCACCTGTTCCTCCGGCACCACCATGTTGGCAATGCCCATCTCGACCGCCTCCTCGGCGGCGATGGGCGTGCCCAGCAGCAGCTTGTCCGCGGCCCGGGCATGCCCCGCCAGTTGCGGCAGCAGCAGGCTGGAGGCGAACTCGGGCACCAGGCCCAGCTGCACGAAGGGCATCGACAGGCGCGCGCCCGCCGAGACGTAGACGAGGTCGCAATGCAGCAGCAGCGTGACGCCGATGCCGACGGCATGGCCGGTCACCGCGGCGACGACGGGCTTCTCGAAGCCGGCCAGCGCCAGCATGAAGCGGATCGCGGGCGACTGCACGTCGGTCGGCGGGTTCATGACGAACTCGGTCAGCTCGTTGCCGGCCGTGAAGATGCCGGGCTGGCCCATGATGAGCACCGCGCGGACGTCGTCGTCCGCGGCGGCCGAGTCGAGACCCCGGGCCAGCGACTCATACATGTCCTGGGTCAGCGCGTTTTTCCGCTCCGGGCGCGATATTTCCAGGGTCGCGACGCCGTTCTCGACGCTGTAGAGGATGCTCATCGCCTGATCCGCCTGCTTCCTGTCCGGTGGCGCCCCATTATCGCACTTCCGGCCGGTTCCGCCGGTTCCGCGCTCCCGGCCCGGTTGCTAGACTTGGGGTTCGCCCACGGGCCGCATGCCGCGGCCCGCGTCCACAGGAACAGCCATGGCCAACCCCGTCCCGTTCACGGATCAACTCGCGCTGCCGCTGATTGGCGCGCCGATGTTCATCGCGAGCTATCCGGAACTGGTGATCGCGCAGTGCAAGGCCGGCGTGCTGGGCAGCTTCCCGTCGCTGAACGCCCGCTCGACCGCGGTCCTGGACGACTGGCTCACGCGCATCGAGTCCGAGACCGAGGCATTTCGCGACGCGAACCCGGACCGGCGCGTGGCGCCCTTTGGCATGAACCTGATCCTGCACACGTCGAACACGCGGCGTGAGGAGGACCTGGCGCTTGCCGTGAGCCACAAGGTGCCGCTGGTCATCACCTCGGTCGGCAAGCCGGACCGGGTCTGCCCGGCGGTGCACGCCTACGGCGGCCGGGTCTTCCACGACATCATTTCGGTCGTCCACGCCCGCAAGGCGCTCGACTGCGGCGTGGACGGGCTGATCCTGGTCTGCGTGGGCGCCGGTGGCCATGCCGGGAGCCTTTCGCCGTTCGCGCTGCTGTCCGAGATCCGCGAGTTCTTCGACGGGCCCGTCGTGCTGTCGGGCGCCTTGTCCAACGGGCGGCAGCTGCGTGCGGTCGAGGTCATGGGCGCCGACTACGGCTACATGGGCACGCGCTTCATCGCCACGGTCGAGGCCAACGTCTCCGACGAGCAGAAGCGGATGATGCTGGAGTCCACCGCCGCCGACATCGTCTATACGCCCTACTTCACCGGCATCCGCGCCAACTACCTGCGCCAGAGCGTCGCCAGGGCCGGCCTGGATCCGGACCGCCTGGACCACGCGGGACCCGGCGCGCCGGGCGGCGTCTTCAACCCCGACGAGCAGAAGGTCAAGGCCTGGAAGGACATCTGGTCCGCCGGCCACGGCGTCGGCACCATCCACGACATCCCGACCGTCGGGCAGCTGGTCGCGCGCCTGACCGACGAATACCGCGAAGCCGTGCGGCTGCCGTCCGGCTTCGTCTGAGACCGGGAGCCGAGATGCCCAAGCGTCCCAAGGCGCCAACCGAGACCCAGCCCCTGTTCGAGGGGCTCGCGGCGCACACGCCGATGATGCAGCAGTACCTGCGCCTCAAGGCCGAGCACCCGAACGAACTCATGCTGTATCGCATGGGCGACTTCTACGAGCTGTTCTACGACGACGCCCGCCGCGCCTCGGGCCTGCTCGACATCGTGCTGACGCAGCGCGGCCAGTCGGGCGGCGCGCCCATCCCGATGGCCGGGGTGCCGGTGGACAAGCTGGACACCTATCTGGTGAAACTGGTCCGGCTCGGCGAGTCGGTCGCCATCTGCGAGCAGGTCGGCGAGGTCGGCCAGGGCAAGGGGCCGGTCGAGCGACAGGTCGTGCGGGTGGTCACGCCCGGCACCGTCACCGACGAGGCGCTGCTCGAGGAGCGGCGCGACACGCTGCTGGCGGCGCTGGCGATGGACCCGGACGGCGCCTTCGGCCTGGCCTGGCTCGACCTGAGCGCGGGCCGCTTCAGCGTCATGGAAGCCCAGGGTCGCGAGGACCTCGCCGCCGAACTGGAGCGGCTGCGGCCGGCGGAACTGCTGCTGCCGGAGGACCTCGATCCCCGCCCGCTGAGGCTGGACAGGCCCGGTGTCCGGTCGAGACCCCCGTGGCATTTCGACGCGGAGTCCGCCGTGCGCCAGCTGACCGCGCAGTTCAAGGTGCGCGACCTGGCGGGTTTCGGCTGTGAAGGCATGACGCAGGCGATCCGTGCCGCCGGCGCGCTGCTGTCCTACGTCCGCGACACGCAGCGCTCGGCGTTGCCGCACCTGACCGGGCTGACGACCGAGGTCCGCGACGACGCCCTGCAGCTCGACCCCGCGACCCGGCGCAACCTCGAGCTCGACGAGAGCCTGTCCGGCCGCCCCGAGGCGACGCTGGCCGGCGTGCTCGACCGGACCGCCACGGCGATGGGCGGGCGCGAACTGCGTCGCTGGATGCATCGGCCGCTGCGCGAGCGGACGACGCTGGAGCGTCGCTACCACGCCATCGAGACCCTGATCGACTGCAGCCGCCGCGAGGCGCTGCGCGGGCTGCTCAAGCAGGTCGGCGACATCGAGCGCATCCTGGCCAGGGTGGCCCTGAAGACCGCGAGGCCGCGCGACCTGGCCGCGTTGCGCGCGGGACTCGCGGTCCTGCCGGACCTCCGCGGCGCGCTTGCGGGCCTGGACACGCCGCTGCTCGAGGACGCCCGCGTCGGCCTGGCGCTGCGCGCCGACCTGCACGGCCTGCTGGAACGTGCCGTGGTCGCCTCGCCCCCGCAGCTGCTGCGCGACGGCGGCGTGATCGCCGAGGGCTACGACGCCGAGCTCGACGAGTCGCGCTCCATCTCCAGCAACACCGACCAGTGGCTGCTGAAGTTCGAGGAGCAGGAGCGAAAGCGTACTGGCATCGCGAACCTGAAGCTGGGCTACAACCGGGTGCAGGGCTATTTCATCGAAGTCCAGCGCAGCCAGGCCGGGCGGGTCCCGACGGAATACCACCGCCGGCAGACCGTGAAGAGCGCCGAGCGCTTCATTACGCCCGAACTGAAGCAGTTCGAGGACAAGGTGCTCGGTGCGCGCGAGCGCGGCCTGCAGCGCGAGAAGCAGCTCTACGACGAGCTGCTCGACCTGCTGACCGACGAGCTGGCGGCGCTCAAGCGCGTCGCCGCAGCGCTGACGCTGGTCGACGTGCTGACCAACCTGGCGGAGCGCGCCGTCGAGCTCGACTACGTGAGGCCGCAGCTGACGGACGAGCCCAGGCTCGTGATCGAGGCGGGGCGCCATCCGGTGGTTGAGCGGATGCTCGACACGCCCTTCGTGCCCAACGACCTCGGCCTCGACGAGGCCAACCGCATGCTGGTCATCACCGGCCCGAACATGGGCGGCAAGTCCACCTACATGCGCCAGACCGCGCTGATCGTCATCCTCGCCGGCATGGGCAGCTTCGTGCCGGCGAAGAGCGCGACGCTGGGCCCCATTGACCGCGTGTTCACGCGCATCGGGGCCTCGGACGACCTCGCCGGCGGGCGGTCCACGTTCATGGTCGAGATGACCGAGACGGCGGTCATCCTCAACAGCGCCACCGGGTCGAGCCTGGTGCTGATGGACGAGATCGGCCGCGGCACCAGCACCTACGACGGGCTGTCGCTGGCCTGGGCCTGCGCCAGCCACATCGCCCGGCGCGTGCACGCCTTCACGCTGTTCGCGACGCACTACTTCGAGCTGACGTCGCTGGCCGACGACATCGCCGGCGTGGCCAACGTGCACCTGGATGCGACCGAGCACGGCGACGAGCTGGTGTTCCTGCACTCGGTCAAGCCGGGGCCGGCGAGCCGCAGCTACGGACTGCAGGTGGCGCAGCTGGCCGGCGTGCCGAGGGAAGTGATCTCCAGCGCGCGGCGGTACCTGCAGCAACTGGAGGGAGCGAAATCCGCGGGCGCCGAGACAGCGTCAGGGAAGGACCTGACCCCTCTCAACCCCCAGGTTCGCCTCGACCTGGCCCCGGCGACACAACCCAGCGAAGCGCTGGAACTGCTGGCGGCGACGGACCCCGACCTGCTGACGCCGCGCGAGGCGCTGCAGCTGCTCTACGACCTGAAGGCGAAGCTTTAGGAGTTGCTCTTAAGAGGTGCCAGGCACGTCCTGGGACGTGCCTGGCACCTGTTCAAGAAACCGTCCGGTATTCAGGAACTGCACCACATGCTCGGCCACGCTGGCGGAAGCCAGCATGCCGGTATGGGTCACCGGCAGCACGATATGGTCGGTCATTCCCTCGACGCGGGTTTCCTCGACCGCGACGGTGCCGTCGTTGGGCTCCGGCAGGTCCGAGACGAGCCGCCCGAGGCCCGCCGAGGTGGAGCCGGCGATGACGCCGAGCTCCCTGGGCAGGGTCCAGTTGCGCGATCCGCGGCGGACGATCTCCTCGACGGCGATGTTGCCCAGCAGCGATGGCCCGATCGCCCAGCCCGCGACGCTGCGCGCCGCATGGCTGCCGGCGACCGGCGAGCCGAGCAGCACGACGCGCCCCGGCGGCTGCTCGGGCAGGAGCTCGAACAGCTTCAGCAGCATCAAGCCGCCCAGGCTGTGCCCGACCAGGTGCACCGGCGGCGCGAGGTCCGCAATCTGGCCGGCCAGCTGCTGGGCGACCTGTTCCGCCGACGCGTGCATGGTGGGATAGCTGGCCGCGTGCGTCGCGAACCCGTGGGCCGCGACGCGGTGGCGCAGCCACCAGGTCTCGATGCCGTTCATCCACAATCCGTGCACGAACAGCACGTTTTGACGCGGAACTTCCATCTGCATGTGAGACACTAACTACCCATACCCCAGACCAAGAACAAGGAGGCAACACATGGCGACGCCCGGGACGCCCAATCTTACGACCATCCACGGTGCGAAGGCGCCGTTTGCACTGCCCGCCCTGCCCTTTGCCGACGACGCGCTGGCGCCGGTCATCAGCTCGAACACCCTCGGCTTCCACTACGGCAAGCATCACAAGGCCTACGTGGACAACCTGAACAAGCTGGTCGCGGGCACCGCCCACGCCGACAGCTCGCTCGAGGCGATCATCAAGGCGACCGCCGGCAAGCCGGCCGAGGCCGGCGTGTTCAACAACGCCGCCCAGATCTGGAACCACACGTTCTACTGGCACAGCCTGCGTGCCGGTGGCGGCGGCAGGCCCGGCAAGGCCCTGCTGGACCGGATCGAGCAGGACTTCGGTTCCTTCGATGCCATGAAGGACGAGTTCACCAAGGCCGCGCTGACGCAGTTCGGCAGCGGCTGGGCCTGGCTGGTGGTCAGGGACGGCAAGCTCGCCGTCAGCAAGACCGCCAACGCCGATACCCCGATGGTCCACGGCGAAACGCCGCTGCTGACCATCGACGTCTGGGAACACGCCTACTACCTGGACTTCCAGAACCGCCGGCCGGACTACGTCGCGGCAGTGCTGGACAAGCTGATCAACTGGGGCTTCGCGGAAGCGAACGCCGGCTGACGCGAACGGTGCCAGGCACCTGCAATGCAGGTGCCTGGCACC
>DATHZW010000252.1:0-5241 GCA_035458405.1 Steroidobacteraceae bacterium
CGTTCAACAACCACTTGGCGATCGACCCCGACCTGAGTGCGGTGGTGGCCATCACCAAGACCACGCCGTCGCTCAACGTGACCCGCGGCCAGCTCGTGCCCTACACGATCACCGTCAACAACTCGGGCGGCTTTGCGCTCAGCGACCTGCGCATCGTGGACCGCTTCCCGGCCGGCTTCTCCTACGTCGAAGGTTCCGCGAGGCTCGACGGCGTGCCGACCGAGCCCGCCATCGCCGGCCTCGAGTTGTCATGGCCGGGCGTCGGCGTCCCTGCCTCCTCGAGCCGCAGGCTGCAGCTGCTGCTTGCGGTCGGCGCCGGTGTCAGCGAAGGCGAATACGTCAACCGCGCGCGGCTCTGGCACGACGTGACCGGCAACGCGATCACGGGCGAGGCGACCGCGACCGTCCGCATCGTTCCCGATCCCACATTCGACTGTACCGACGTGACAGGCAAGGTGTTCGACGACGCCAACCGCAACGGCCGCCAGGACCCGGGCGAGCGGGGGATCGCCGGCGTGCGCCTGGTCACCGCGCGAGGCCTGGCCGCGACCACCGACGCCTACGGCCGATACCATGTCACCTGTGCCACGGTCCCGAACGAGGCGCGCGGCAGCAACTTCGTGCTGAAGCTCGACGACCGGACGCTGCCGAGCGGCTTCCGGGTGGCGGGCGACGCGCTGCAGGTCAAGCGGGCCACGCGCGGCAAGGCGTTGACCTTCGACTTCGGGGCCTCCATCCATCGCGTCGTGGCCATGGACCTGGCCGACGCGGTGTTCGAGCCGGGCAGCACCGACATCCGGATCCAGTGGCAGCCACGCCTCAACCTGCTGCTCGAGGAACTGCAGAAGTCGCCGTCCGTCCTGCGCCTGTCCTACCTGGCCGACGCCGAGGACGAGGCGCTCGTCGAGCGGCGCATGCGCAAGGTGCAGAAGCAGATCGAGGGCGCCTGGCAGGCAATGAACTGCTGCTACCAGCTCACCATCGAGCCCGAGGTGTTCTGGCGCCTCGGGGGACCGCCCGGGAAGCCGGACGTCCCGATGCAGGAAGCGAGGTGACCGGCATGAGCAGGATGTCAAAGCTTTGCATGCTGGCTGCATTGCTGCCCCTCATGGCGGTAGCGGACTCCGTTGGAACGGAGACGATCGGCAACCCCGCCGAGCGCCACCTGTCCGACGAGCGGGGCTTCCGCGAGTGGGCGCACGACCCGGCGCTGCTGGACGTCCAGCGCGGCGACCGCCTGGAAGTGCAGCAGGTCGAGGGCGAGCAGGTCGAGACGGTCAAGCTCCGCGACGTCATTCCCCCGATCCGTTTCGAGTCGGGCGTCGCCCAGATCCCCGCCGAATACGTGGACAAGCTGGCGCAGACGCTGCAGAGGCTGCGCGACCGCGACAACGTCCGGCTGCACTTCGTGGGCCACGCGGACTCGCAGCCGCTGTCCGACGCATTGGCCCGCGTCTTCGAGGACAACGCCGGTCTCTCGCGCGAGCGGGCCGGCGAAGTCGCCGAGTACTTCAAGCTCGCCCTCGGCCTGCCGCCGGAGGCGATCGTCTACGAATGGGCCGGTGAAACCAGGCCGGTCGCGACCAACGCCACGGAGCAGGGGCGCGCGCTCAACCGTCGCGTCGAGGTCGAGGTCTGGTACGACGAGTCGCGCCCGGCCTTGCGGGAGCACGAGGTCGTCGTCTCCGAGGAGATCAAGCAGGTCAAGGTCTGCCGCATGGAGACCGTCTGCAAGCTGCGCTACAAGGAAGGCCATGCCCGACGGGCGCGGGTGCGCAACCTCGTCGTGCCGCTGCGCTACGTGGACGAGGAGACCGCGCCGACGCCGCAGTTCACGCAGCAGGTGCAGTGGGCGCTGGACAACCTGAGCGACAAGCAGAACGTAACCGTGCACTTCATCGGGCACACCGACGACGCGCCGCTGAGTGCCCGCAACGAGCGGATCTACGGTGACCAGCTGGCGCTGTCCAAGGCGCGCGCTCACCGTGTGGCGCTCGCGGTCCAGGAGTCGCTCGGCCTGCCTTCCACGATGGTGGAGAGCGACGGCCGCGGCGCGAGTCGCCCGGTGGCGTCCAATGACACGGCACAGGGACGCGCGCTGAACCGCCGGGTCGAGGTCGAGGTCTGGTACGACGACCCGCTGCAGCAGTTCTCCGACGAGCCGCAGCTGTGCCCGGACCAGGGCGACGAGGAAATGGTGACGCGCGTCTACGACCCGCCGTGGGGACCGCTGCCGCCGCTGTCCCTCCAGGACGGTCAGCCGGTCGTCCCGGCTGGCTATGCCGCGGACCTCAGGCGTGCGCTCGACGATGTCGCCGGCCGGACCAACGCCCGACTGCGCTTCATCGGCTATACGCGCAACGAGCGGCTCGACCGGCGCACGGCGGCGGTCTACGGCGACGACGTGGGCCTGTCGGCAGCACGAGCGAGGCGCGCGATGGAGGCGGTGCGGCAGGATGCCCTGCTTGCTGGCGCCGGCGCCGAGCACGAAGGGCGCGGCTATGTCCACGCCGACGACGTCGTCAACGAAGGGTTCGTGCAGGGCGACGATTCCTACGTGCGCGTGCAGGTGGTCTATGACGAGCTCCGGCCCCTCGACGATCTCGAGGGCGTGGATGTCACCCGCGTCACGCGCGAACTGGAGCCGAAGACCCCCTACGCGTTGAACCTGATGCGCATCACGGTCGATGGCAAGCCGATCGACGACCCGAACCGCAGTTCCTCCGACGTGCAGCGCTGCACCGACGTGGCGCTTGATGACGCCAGGATCCAGTTCAGCTTCGACAACCTGAAATCGGAGCCGCGCCTCGGTGTGGCCGCGCACCCGGTCGCCGTGCCGGTCGTCCGCCTCGACGACGAGTGGGTCGCGGCCGACGTCCGGTTCCGGATGTACGTCAACTACGGCAGCTTCATCGACCGCGCGGAGATCCGCCTGTTCGGGCGCGACCAGTCGCTGCAGTCGACGCCGATCGCCGTGGTGCCGGTCGACCGCGCCGGGCTGGCCCTGTGGCAGCCGCAGGCAGGGCCCCTGGACGGGCCGACCCGCGAGCTCAAGTTCGTGTTGCGGGCCTACGACTCGAGCGGAAACTTCGACGAGACTCGCGAGCAGCCGTTGTGGCTGTACGCCGAGGCACCAACGGAGGACGGGACCGGCGCCGCGGCCGGCATGGCGCAGGCCGCGGCCGATGCACCTGACGGGGCGGATGGCGGCAGCGGGCAGCCGGTGGCGCCTCGCGAACTGCTTGCGGCCTACGGCGAGAATGAACTCGCCCGCCACGACATCGCCCTCGGCAGCGGCACGGTCCGCGTGCAGGGTAGTGGTATCCCGATGGGTCACAGCGTGTGGGTGGCCGGCCGCGAAGTGCCGGTCGATGCACAGGGGCAGTTCGTGGCGGAGGAGATCCTGCCCACCGGCGCGCACACGGTCGAGGTGGCCGTGCTCGACCCGGACGGCAACGGGCGACTTTACCTGCGCGACCTCGAGTTCAAGCGGCAGGACTGGTTCTACGTCGGCATTGCGGACGTCACGCTCTCCGAGACACGCAGCAATGGCGCGGCCGACCTGCTGCAGGGGGAGAATTCGCCGCAGCCCATCGACTCGAACATGGACGGCCGGCTCGCATTCTTCGTCAACGGCAAGTTTGGCGAGCACTGGAAGCTCACCGCCAGCGCGGACACCCGCGAGGGCCCGGTCGAGGACCTGTTCAGCAACTTCCTCGACAAGTCGCCGGAGTCCCTGTTCCGGCGCATCGATCCCGACAACCACTACCCGACCTTCGGCGACGACGGCGTGGTCGAGGAAGCGGCGCCGACGCTTGGCAAGCTGTACGTCAAGCTCAGCCAGGGCGAGAACTATGGGATGTGGGGCAACTTCAGGGTCGGGTACCTGGACAACGAGCTTGCCCACGTCGATCGAGGGCTTTACGGCGCCAACGCGCACTACGGCTCCGACGCGGTGACGTCGTTCGGCGAGCGCAGGCTGGTACTCGATGGCTTCGCCGCCGAGCCTGGCACCATGCCCAGCTACGAGCAGTTCCGCGGCACGGGCGGGTCGCTTTACTACCTGCACCACCAGGACCTGCTGACCGGTTCGGAGCGCGTGCGCATCGAAATGCGCGACAAGGACTCCGGCATCGTCACCGGCGTCGTGAACCTGAGTCCCGGGACGGACTACGACATCGACTACCTGCAGGGCCGGCTGCTCCTTTCCGAGCCGCTGTCCTCGACGGCCACGGACAACATGCTGGTCCACTCCAGCGGGCTCAGCGGCGACGAGGCCTGGCTGGTCGTCCGCTACGAGTACAGCCCCGGCTTCGACGAACTCGACGCCGTTGCGTTCGGCGGGCAGGGTCAGTACTGGGTCAACGACCACGTCGGCCTCGGCCTCACCGCCAGCAACAGCGACGACGGCGGGGCCCGCAGCAGCCTGAACGCCGCGGACCTGACCCTGCGTATGACCCCCGAGTCCTGGATCAAGCTTCAGGGCGGGCACAGCGAGGGCCTGGTCTCCGGGCTGGTGAGCTCGGATGACGGTGGCTTCGGCTTCTCCGGCTACGACGACATGTCGTTTACCGGCGCAAGCGCGGATGCCTACCGCGCCGACGTGAGCGTCGGGCTGGGCGACTTCTTCGAGGGCTATCAGGGCCGGGCCACGCTGTACGTGCAGGACGTCGGCGAGGGCTACTCGGCGCCGGGCATGGTGACCACCAAGGACACCCAGTATTTCGGTGGCAGCCTGCGGCTGCCGATCGGGAGCCGCCTGACCGTCGCTGCAAAGGGAGATCGCCGCGTGCAGGACGAGGGTGTCGAGATCTCCGCCGTCGAACTCAACGTCGGCTACCAGGTGAACGACCGGTGGAAAGTCAGCACGGGCGTGCGCAACGACCAGCGCGTAGACAACTCGCCGGTGGTCCCGCTGACGCAGCAGCAGGGGGAGCGGACGGACGCGGTTCTCCAGGCCACCTACAATCCCGGCACGACCTGGCACGCCTACGGGTTCGTGCAGGATACGCTGTCCGCCGACGGCGACCGCGAGGACAACGGCCGGATCGGCCTGGGCGGCTCGTACCGCGTCAGCGACCGGCTGCGGCTCGACGGCGAGCTCTCCGACGGAGACCTGGGCCTGGGCGCGCGAGTCGGCAGCAACTTCCTGTACTCGGACCGGACCAGCCTCTATCTCAACTACGCCCTCGAGAACGAACGCACCGACAACGGCCTGGCGGCGCGCCGGGGCAACCTCGT
>DATHZW010000253.1:0-5131 GCA_035458405.1 Steroidobacteraceae bacterium
ATGCTGAACACGCTGTCCGGCGGCGTCGCCAGGCGCAGCCTGCACATGGAGGGGCGCGCCATCGACATCCGGCTGGCCGGCTATCGTACGGATCGGCTGCGCGACCTCGCGCTGTCCATGCAATCCGGCGGCGTCGGCTACTACAGGAAGTCGGATTTCGTGCACGTGGACACGGGCCGTGTCCGTGCCTGGAGCGGCTGACGCCTGCGCCAGGTCCGCAGCCATCGTCCCCTGAGAGACTTCATGCCAACACGCGGTGCCATGCTGGCGGCGATGGTCCTGGCCCTGGCGGGCTGCGACGGCGGAGCGCCGTCCAAGGGATCCCGCGAGGGAGACCGGGGCAGCCGGGTCTATGGCACACACTGCGCAGCCTGCCACCAGCGGGATGGCCAGGGCGTAGGCCGCACGCAGCCTGCGCTGGCCGGTTCCGCCACCGTGGCTGGCGACCCGCGCAAGCTGATCGCATGGGTGCTGTTCGGCGTCCGGCCGGAGACCAACCGGCCGACTCGCAGCATTGCGGCCATGCCGCAGTTCGCCTGGCTGAATGACGAGGACGTCGCGGCGGTGCTGACCCACGTCCGTTCCAGCTTTGGGAATTCACAACCGGCCGTGACGGCCGCAGAGGTCGCCGAGGTACGTGCGGCCGGCCGGCCGCAATGAGACCCACGGTCGAAATCGCGGATTTCGTTGCCGGCGCACAGGGTGCGCGCGGGCTGACCGTGGTCATCGACGTCTTCAGGGCGTTCTCCGTCGCCTGCTACGCGACTGCGGGAGGCGCGGCACGCATCCACCCGGTCGCCGCCGCGGAGCAAGCGCTCGCCCTGAGGCGCGACCACCCCGACTGGTTGCTGATCGGCGAACGCCACGCCCGCAAGCTTCCCGGATTCGACTTCGGCAATTCGCCGACCGAAATCCGTGCAGCCGACCTTGCCGGTAGAACGCTGGTGCATACCACGCACGCCGGGACGCAGGGCCTGCGCGCGGCCGAGGCGGCCGATGTCGTGATCACCGGCAGCCTGGTCAACGCCGGCGCCATATGCCGCTACATCGACGACCAGCAGCCCGCGGTCGTGACGCTGGTCAGGATGGGCCACGAGGCGCGGGAACGCTGCGCCGAGGACGACCTCTGTGCCGAACTCATCCACGCGCGCCTCACCGGCGCTGACTTCGACCTAGCGGGCGTCCGGGAGCGGCTGCGCGATGCCCCTTCCGCAGGCAAGTTCTTCGACCCGGCGGCGCACTGGGCGCCCGAAACGGACTTTGAGCTGTGCACGCGCGTCGACAGCTTTGATTTCGTCCTGCGGTTGCGCGACCGGGGCGGCAGCCTGCCCTGGCTCGAGCGACTGCCCGCCTGAGCGGCCGGCGTCCTGGCGAGATCGTCCCGGTGGCGATGGCTCCGCGGCGCCGCGCCGGTGGCGTTCACCCTGGGCGGCTGAGACAATCGGTGGAAGCCGCCGCGGCGCCCGCGCCGTCGCGATGCTGCCAGGCGTGGTGAGTGCGAAATACAGGGAACAGCATGTCGCCTATCGATACGGTGATCTTCGATATCGGCCGCGTGCTCGTGCGGCTCGAGTTCTCCGCTTTCCTCCGTTACATCGGCAGCCACGGCGTCGCGGGCGAGCAGATCGAGGAGCTGCTCGAGCGGATCGAGCTTGCAGACTATGAACGCGGCCGTTTCGACGGCCAGGAACTGCTCAGCAGGATCGCCGCGATGGGCGACGGCAGGATGACCGTCGAGGCGCTGCTGGAACACTGGCTGGGCATGTTCGTGCCCGAGCCGAGAATGATCGAGTTCGCGCGCCGGCTGGCCGACAGCCGGCGCGTCTACCTGCTGTCGAACATCGGCGACCTGCACTGGGAGTTTCTCGAGCGCGAGACGGAGATCACGTCGATCGGCCACGGTGCGCTGCCTTCCTTCAAGGCGCGCGCCTCCAAGCCGGATCCGGCGATCTATCGCAAGGCCGAGGAGCTGTTCGGCCTGGTGCCGGCGCGCACGGTCTTCGTCGACGACCTGCTGCCGAACGTGGACACGGCATTGCAGCGCGGCTGGCGGGCGATTCACCACCACGACCCCGAGTCGACGATCGAGCGCCTCCGTACCATGGGGATCGTGGCTTGAACGCGATCAGGGGGATTCCGCTGGCGTTCTGGCAGGCGGTGGGCCTGCTGTCGCTGTCGAACGTGTTCATGACCTTCGCCTGGTACGCGCACCTCAGGGAGCTGAATCACCGTCCGTGGTACGTCGCCGCCCTCCTTTCCTGGGGAATCGCTCTGGTCGAGTACCTGTTCCAGGTCCCGGGCAACAGGATCGGCTACACGGTCATGGAGCTGCCCCAGCTCAAGGTGCTGCAGGAGGTCATCACGCTGCTGGTCTTCGCGCCTTTCGTGGTGCTGTACATGAAGCAGGGACTGAAGCTCGACTACCTGTGGGCTGCGCTGTGCCTCGTTGGCGCGGTGTACTTCGTCTTCCGGGATTCCTGAGCGTGACGACCGCGATCCACCGGCGCGTCGACGCCCTGCGCAACGGCCAGGATCCGACCTGCGTCTCGCGCCTCGCGTCGGGCTGGGCCGTCATGGGCGACCCGCAATTGCTGCCCGGCTACTGCCTCCTGCTGCCGGACCCCGTGGTCGGCCACCTGAACGAGCTGCACGGCGCCGCGCGCTCCCGCTTCCTGGCGGACGTCGCGGCGCTCGGCGATGCCGTGCTGGCGGCGACCGGGGCGCTGCGCATCAACTACGCCGTGTTCGGCAACCTGGAGCCGGCGCTGCATGCGCACGTCATCCCGCGCTACGCGAACGAGCCCGAAGCGCAGCGAAGCCTGCAGCCCTGGGCCCTCGACTGGGCGGCAGCGCCCCGGTTCGCGCCGGCGACTCACGGCGACCTGCTGGCGAGGATCCATGCGGCACTGGGTCGCGCCAGCCAGATCGGCGCGCCAGGGCGCGTGCATCACCTGGACCTGACGGTCGCGGACCTGGCCGCGGCGACCGCTTTCTACGAGGCGGTCCTGCCGCTGATGGGCTTCAGGCGGCAGCCGGATGCGCCGGAAGGCCCGCTGTGGCGCGGCGATCTGGTTGAAATCGGGCTGCAGGCGGCGCGCCGCCGCAGACCGCACGACCGCTACACCCCGGGGTTGCATCACCTCGCCTTCGAGGCGCCGACGCCCGGCGACGTGGACCGGTGCTACCGGCAGCTGGTCGCACTCGGCGTGCAGGTGCTCGAGGCGCCGGCCGCATACCCTTCCTACGGCGCCGGATACTACGCGGTGTTCTTTGCCGATCCGGACGGCATCAAGCTCGAGTACGCGTTCACGCGCTGAGCCGGGAACCGGGCGGGTGATGGGCGCAGGCCTGCGCTGCGCAGAGGATGTGCTGGTGGTCGGGGCGGATTCCCTGCAAGAATGCCGGACCTCGGGGAGGTCGGCATGACCGCTGCAAACGACAATCGGCCAAGGGGCGGCCGCTCGCCGTACTGGATCGGTGGCGTGATGTTGCTGCTGCTGGTCGCCTACCTGGCGTTCTGGCCCGTGCCCGTCGACCCGGTGGCCTGGGTGGCGGACGTCAATCGCGGCATGACCGGGGCCTTTTCCCGCAGCCGGCCGTTCGGCGAGGCCGGATTCGAGGCCTACGAACTGGGACCCGGGCCGGAAGACGTCGCCCTGGGCCCCGACGGCATGCTCTATTCCGGGCTTCAGGATGGCCGGATCATGAGGCTGCGGCCGGGGGAGGCCGCGCCGGAGCTGTTTGCGGACACGGGGGGGCGGCCTCTCGGCATGCAGTTCGACCGCGAAGGGCGCCTGATCGTGGCCGATGCGTTCAGGGGCCTGCTGTCCATCGACGCCAAGGGTACGGTGACCGTGCTGACCGACAGCGTGAACGGCCAGCGACTGGTGTTCGTCGACGATCTCGACATCGCTGCCGACGGCACGATCTGGTTCAGCAACGCCTCGCAGCGCTTCGACCAGCACCACTACCTGCTGGATTTCTGGGAGGGCGGCGCGACGGGCCAGCTGCTCAGCTACGATCCGTCCACCGGCACGACACGAGTCAGGCTCGACGGCCTGCGTTTTGCAAACGGCGTGGCGCTGGGACCGGACGACGCGTTCGTGCTGGTCAACGAGACGATGGCGGCGCGGATTTCGCGCCTGTGGCTCACGGGACCCGATGCCGGCAGGCACGACGTGTTCGCGGACGGCCTGCCGGGCCACCCGGACAACCTGTCGTTCAACGGCCGCGACCTGTTCTGGGTCGCCTTCCCGGCGGTGCGTTCCGCGGTCTTCGACCGGCTTGCGCCCTGGCCGGGCGTGAGGAAGCTGCTGCTGCGGCTGCCGGAATCCTGGGTGCAGGTCGTGCCGCCGCCGCTGGGCTGGGTCGCAGGCCTGGGCATGGACGGGCAGGCGCGCTACAGCTTCCAGGACAGGCTCGGCGGGTATACGGACGTGACCAGCGTCAACGAATACGCAGGCAAGCTGTATCTGGGTAGCCTCACGATGTCGGCCGTGGCGACCCTGGACGCGCCCGATTGAGCGGTCGTGGTGCGGCCGTGTAGGAGGAGGAGCGGGACATGACTGCTTTCGAAGGCCATTGCCTCTGTGGTCGGCTGCGC
Source organism: Steroidobacteraceae bacterium (assembly GCA_035458405.1). Lineage (GTDB taxonomy): Bacteria > Pseudomonadota > Gammaproteobacteria > Steroidobacterales > Steroidobacteraceae > SG8-30. The sequence goes on from DATHZW010000253.1 coordinate 4,604, forward strand.
TACCAGGCGGGCGCACCGACGCTGTTCTTCGCCCACTGCCACTGCCGCTGGTGTCGCGAGGCGCATGGCGCTGCCTTCGTCAGCTGGGTGGGCGTCGCGGCGGAGCGCTTCAGCGTGACCGCGGGTGAGGAATGCCTGAAGTGGTACCAGTCGTCCGAGCAGAGCCGGCGCGGCTTCTGCGGTCATTGCGGCACGACGCTCTTCTTCGAGTCCTGCCTCTGCCCCGGTGAAATGCACGTCACGCGTGCGTCCCTGCCGGCCGTCATCGACCGCGAGCCGCAGCTGCACTGCTTCTACGACCAGCACGCCAGCTGGGCGGCGGTGGGCGATTCGCTGCCGCGCTACCCGTCCGACGCTGAAGGTCTGGCGAAGTACCGCGCCGTGAAGCCGCGTGACTGACGCGAGCCGGAATGGCCGCAGGGACGGCATGCATGAGTGACGGGCTGCCGATGCTGGCCGGCGACGGCGTGCTCCTCAGGCAGCTGGCCGAAGCGGACGTCGGCCGCCTGTTCGAGCTGTTCTCCGATC
>DATHZW010000254.1:0-3870 GCA_035458405.1 Steroidobacteraceae bacterium
TGCTGCGGACATTCAGGGCCACCGTCAGCGGATCCAGGGCCTGGCGGCCCCAGCCGAACTGTTCTGGCGCCTCCCACAGGTGCTTGCTGTCCACCGTCGGCATGGCGACGAAGAAGATCTGGAAGCCAAGGCCGCGCCCGATGTTTTCGCGCCAGGCCTTGTATTCGCGCGCCCGCAGGGCGCCATCCTGATCAAAAACCAGCAGCAGCGCTTGGCGGGCGGCGGCGCCACGCCCGAACGCGAGCTTGAACCAGTCCAGGCCGATGAGTTCAAGGTTGATCCCAAGCTGTTTTTCGGTCGCGTCGATATATTCGTAGAGCATTGCCAGCCCATCGGGCAACGAGCTCATTCGCGCCGGCGGACCGAACAGGTCGACGACGTCACTGACCCGGGTAAGACCTTCCTCGAGGTCCGCTGTCGGCTCGGAAATGGGCGCGCCGACGCGTCGGCCGATCGTCGTGCAGCCTGTGCTGGCCAGGCTGGCCAGGACCAGCAGGGCCGCCAGGCTAGCGTGCGCCTGCCGTCTGTTCGTTGCTGAGCCCATAGTCCCGTAGCACACCGCCGGCGTCGAAGAAGAAAATGGCGCGGTCGTAAGTCACGTCTTCCTTCAGCCAGTTGTAGACGAGGAAGAATCCGCCCCGGCCGATGTCGTGTTCCTTCAGGTAATAGAACACCGTCTGGTCCCTGAGTCCGATGACCTGCGAAGGGGGGCCGAGGGCGGCCAGGATGTCGGACTGCGTGGTCCTGCCGACTACCGGGGCCGGGACTGCCGCGTCGCGCCAGGTGCTGTCCACGCCGCGGGTGCGCTCAAAGGAAGCGCAACCGGCGACCATGACAAATATCGCCAAGGCCAGTATCGATGCAATTCGCTGCATGGTCCCTCCATGGGAGCCTGGGCGGCGCCTGCCCGGGCGCAGCCCCTGCGACGGGCGTACCCGGAACGACCCGCACTCCACAAGGTTCCAGTCTAGTCGCGCGACATCGCGTCGTGAGAGCCGGAAAATACGGCTACTTGCCCAGCCACCGCCATCGGGGCACCCCTGTTCACAGGCCGTTCCCTGTCTGCCCGGGTGACGACACGATCTTCGACGCCCGCAGGGTCTGTATGTGCAGCCTGAAGTTGTAACCCAGCGAGCTATAGGCATTCGGAACGCGCATCCGGAATACGCGCTCCTCGAGGTCGTCGAGTTGACGAAACAGCTCGCTACGCTTCGACTCGTCGGCGGTCTCGTGCAGTTGCCGCTCGATCCACTTGAGCTCGCCGTAGAAGCGGTACACGCGACGGCGCATCTGCCATCGGTACAGGTTCGGGACGCCGACCCACAGTGGATACAGGATGCCGACCAGCGGGACCAGTACGAGCAGAAGGTTGTGGACGATCTCCGCGATCCAGAACGGCAGATGGCGCTGCAGCAGCGGCGGTCCCCTGACGTAATAGGCGCGGGCCTCGTCGCTCAACGGCAGGTCGATCTCCTCGGCTGCCGGAAACCGTCCTGCCGCCTGGAAAATGCCGGGGCGGTCGTGGATCTCCGTCGCCGCCTGGATCAGCAGGTATTGCAGCGCCGGATGCAGGTCCTTGCGGACCACGAGGCTGGCCTTGGGGGCAACCAGCGTCACGTCCTCGGGCGGCCGATTGGTCGCAAGGTCGGCCACGCCCATCGGCAGCTTCAGCTTGGTCAGGTACGGATAGAGTGCGACGTAGGCGTCGGCGCGGCTGACTCCCAGCAGGGTGATGCCGGGCGCGCGCAGCAGCTCGTGCACGACCGGCGCCTCCCAGGCCAGCACCATGAACGCAATGTCGATCTCGCCGGCGGTCAGTGCCGCGGCGGAAGCGGCCGGATCCAGGTCGAGTAGTTCAACCTCGGTCGGCTCGATGGCCTGCATCCGCAGCAGGGTCAACGCCGTCTGGCGGCTGCTGCTTCCCTCCGGGCCGACCGACAGGCGCAGGCCTCGAACCGATCCAGGTGCCTCCTCGCAGCGGCAGAAGTACCAGACCGGCTCGTAAAAGACGGTTCCCAATGACACGAGCTCGTCCGCCGCGGTCGCCGGCACGGTGCCGCCCTGCACGAAGGCAGCGCTTACGTCGGACGACTCGTCCAGCAGCAGCCCGAGGTTCTCGACCGCACCCGCGCTCGGCCTCAGCTCGAGCCTCACGCCGTTGCGGGCGAGGATCTCCCGATACTCTTCGGCGAAACCCACGTGGGCGTCGCCCGGCGCACCGACGGCCATCACCAGCGAGTGGCCCGGCAATGGCTTCCACAACGCAACGGCGACCCACAGCGCTATCGCAATCGAAACAACGGCGGCGGCGACGAGAGCCAGCCCGTAGCGGTGCCGCTGATGCTGATGCTCCGGGTATTCCGTCATCGTGCGCCTTCGGCCGCGCCGATCCTGGCGGATACGGCCTGGGGCAGCCAAGCCAGGCCGGTCGCTCGGTATCCGCGCCAGTGCCCCACAGGGTCGCGTTGCGTGTCCAGCACGCCCCGTGTGCCGCCTGGCAATGGCCTCATGGCGGGCTCGCGGCCTGGCCGGAGCGCCTGATCCGGGCGGCGACGAGCTGATAGAGGATCCCTGCCGCCAGCAGGCCGAGGAGGGCCGCGAAGATCGCGACCAGGACCCGCGCAAAGGCGTAATCGATCAGACCCTGGACCCTCCCGACAAGCTGCTCCATTGGCTCCGTGAGCTTCGGGGCCAGGCCATCCAGGTCCTGAACGAGCGCCTGGAACTCGCGCGCCGTCGCGGCCAGCTCCGTGACTGTCCGCGTGTACTCGTTGATGTCGAACGGTCGCGACTGCCTGGCCGGCCCCGGCTCCCCCGGGCCCGGCCTGAAGCGGGCGATGAGCCGGTCGGTGGACTTGACCATCGCCTCGAGCGACTGAGCCGTGACGGTGCCGGCGTCGAGTGCCCCACGCAGCTCCCGCGTGAGCGCGATCATCTCCGTTTGCTGGGCGTAAAGCTCCGCCATGAACTGGGAGATTGCGGCCTCGCGCTCCCGGGCAAACACTCCCGGAAGCTCATCCAGCGACTTCGACAGCGCTTCCGACAGCTGACCGACCTGGTCCACCGTCTCGAGCACCTCCCGGGCAGCCGGGCTTGCCTGGATCCGGGCGGCACCCTGGGTGACCTGGAAATCGAACAACAGCGGGACACGTTGCGCGTAGTACAGCGAGCGCTCAGCCAGCATGCGGGTCCGCTCGACTTCCCTCAGTGCCGGATCAATCCCCTCCAGCGGATCGAGGCCGATGACTCCCAGCAGCCCAGGCGATACGCCGGTTTCCGCCTTCGCCTGCCCAAGGCCGGCGATGTCCGTGAAGCGAACGAATGTGGCCGTCTCCAGCTCCGGATTGCGCTCGTACCAGTCCTGCAGGGCCTGGTCGAGTTCAGCCAGTTTCTCTGCCGTCAGCACGCCGTCCAGGAGACTGCGGGCCTGCTTCTCCTGCCACTGGAACGTTGGCAACAGCATCCTGGCCGGTTCGCCGTACAGCGGCACCCACCGGTTCTGGATGATGCGGCGGGTGAGCGAGACGAGAACGAACATGTCCACGGCATTCACGGTCGGATTCGGACCCGCCGCGATCTCGAAGGCCGCCGTCGCCTGCGTGAACTGCCATCGCGCCAGGTCACCACGCAGCGCAGGCGCGTCGAGTTTCTCGGCCACCTCGCTGAAGTACCGGCGCTCAACCTGGAAGGTACGGCGCTCGATGCTCTCGACGTACTGGTCGGCGAAGCGCATGACCTTGAGCTGCCGCGTCTGGCTTTGCTCCTTGACGGCCTCCGCTCGCGCCCTCTTCCGGGCCGCCTCGCCCGTCAGCCGCTCGATGATGCCGCAGCCGATGAGGTTGATGGAAAGGGCCGCGACCAGGGCGACCT
>DATHZW010000255.1:0-6796 GCA_035458405.1 Steroidobacteraceae bacterium
CGGGCCAGGACGCCGCCTGGGCCGCCCACATCGGCTCGATCGAGGGCGTGGCCCGCGGCCAGACGTTGTCCGGCGCCGGATTCCTCCGGCACCAGCTGGGGCATTACGACATCGAGCGATTCGCCTTCAGGCTGGGGCCGGCCAGGATCGAGGTCAACGGTCACGTGGGCGGCGAGACGGCAGTGACGGCCCGCTTCGAGGCGCCCGATCTTTCAGGGTTCCTGCCGGAACTCGGCGGCAGCCTCCAGGCGAAGCTCGAGGCCCGTTCGGTCGGCGCCCCGGCAGCGGACGGCTCCAACCTCCGGGTCGACCTGGCGGTGCGCGGACGCGACCTGCGCTATGGCGAGCAGCGCGCCGCCGTGCTCTCCGCGGATGCAGACATCGACCTCAGCGATCGCGAAAGCTCGTGGATAAGGCTGCGGGCCGCAGGCATGCAAGTGGGCGGCCAGGACATCGCCTCGACGCGCATCTCGCTTGACGGCCGTGCCCGCGAGCATGAGGTCGACTTCCGGGTCGGTGCCGGCGAGAAGGCCGTCAGCCTGGTCGGCGAAGGCCGTTTCGACGAGGGCGTCTACCGGCTGACCGCAACGCGTATCGAGAGCGAGGCCCCCGCGTTGCACCCCTACTCGCTCGAGGCGCCCATGCTCGTCGTCATCGGGGCGGATGCGGCGCAGCTGGAGGAGACCTGCTTCGTCCACGCCCCGCGGCGAATCTGCCTGCGGGCGGATTGGCGCCGCGATGCGGGCTGGTCGGCCACGCTGGCGACGCACGCCTTTCCGCTGGAGGCCTTGCGCGTGGACCTGCCGCGCAGTCCCGGGTACCGGGGCCTCCTGGACCTGGACATCGCCGCCGCCGGCAAGGTCGACATGCCCTGGACCGCAACCGCCAGCGCAACCCTGCGCGACACCTGGCTCGAGTACGTCACACCCCGCGGCAGGCAGGAGCGAGTCTCCCTAGGGGTCGCACACCTGGGCCTCGAGAGCCTCCCCGAGCGACACCAGCTGACGGCGGCGATCGACGACACCGCCGCATTGCAGCTGCAGGCCGAGGTGACGCTGGAACGCGGCGAGGGAGTGCCGCTGGGCGAGTCGCCATTGTCCGGGTCCCTGCAGTTCTCCACAAAGCGACTCGGATTGTTGCCCTTGCTCGTACCCGACATCGACAAGGCCGAGGGAAGCCTGCAGGCAAGACTGAAAGTATCGGGCATCGCGGCTGCGCCGGTGCTCGGCGGCACGATGGAACTCGAGGGCGGGCTGTTCGAGTTTTACCAGACCAATCTCCGCCTTCGCGAAGTCGGCGCCCGGGTTGATCTGCTCGATGAGGGACTCAGGCTCCAGTCGAGGGGCAAGGCGGGCGACGGTACGTTTGCAGCGAACGGCCAGTTTGCCTGGCGCGAACGGCAGCTCCACGGCCAGCTGACCCTGAAAGGCGACAATCTCCTGCTGGCGGACGTCCCGGAAGTCAGGATCGAGGCTTCGCCTGACCTGGCCTTTGAATTCGACGGTGCGGAGATCGGTGTCAGGGGTAGCGTCACGGTGCCGAAGGCACGGATCGAGCCGCGCCAGCTGATCGGGGCGGTGACCGCCTCGGCTGACGAGCGCATCGTCGGGATCGGCGAGGAGCAGGACGACGCCGCGGGCTACCGGGTCACCAGCGACATGCGACTCAACCTTGGCAAGGATGTGCGCCTCGACGCGTTCGGGCTGAAGGGCCGCCTCGAGGGCAGTGTCGTTCTCCAGAGCCGCCCGGACGAAGTGACCACCGCATCGGGTGAATTCGAGATCATGGACGGCAAGTACCGGGCCTACAGCAAGGAACTCGACGTCGACACGGGCCGGCTGCTCTTCGCCGGCGGGCCGGTCTCCGATCCCGGCATCGACCTGCGCGCCAGCAAGAAGGTGCCGGGCTATGAAGTCGGTGTCATCGCCCGCGGCAGACTGCGCAAGCCCGAGTTGAGCCTCTTCTCGGACCCGTCCATGCCGCAGTCGCAGATCGCCTCGCTGTTGCTGGTCGGCCGGCGGCTGGACAACCTCGATTCCAGCTCCCGCCAGAACCTCGGTGGCTCGACCGGCGACATGGCCGCCGAGGGAGGCGCCCTGCTCGCGGGGCAGCTGGGTCGCTACATAGGCATCGACGAAATCAGCCTGGAAAGCCAGACCACCACCGGCACTGACGCGACTCCCGGCAAGGAATCCAGCCTGGTCATCGGCAAGTTCCTCTCCCCCCGCTTCTACATCAGCTATGGCATCTCCCTGTCGAACGCGATCAACACCTTCAAGCTCCGCTACACGATCGGCGATCGCTGGGTCATCAGCGGCGAGGCCGGGCAGGAAGCGAGCGCCGACATCGAGTACACGATAGACCGCTGACCGCGGCGCCCCGCCCGGGCCTCTCCCGCCTGTTGACCGTGGTTGCATATTTATGCAACAATTATGAATCTTTATGCGGACGCACAGATGGCCAGCAGCAGCGAACACACCCTGACCGGCGCCAGGCGCGAGGCGCTCAGGCAGATCATCACGCACACCGCCGTCGGCCGGCAGGCCGACCTGGTGCGCCTGCTGGCGCGCGCCGGGCATCGCGCCACGCAGTCCAGCGTCAGCCGGGACCTGCGCGAACTGGGCGTCGCCAAGCTGGGCGACCGCTACGTGCTGCCCGATGACGCGCCGGCGGCGGGCAACGGCTTCGCCGCCGTGGCCGGCTTTGTCCGCGAGGTGCAGCCGGCGGGCGCCAGCCTGACCGTCGTCCGCACCTCCGCGGGCGCCGCGCAGAGCGTGGCCATCGTGCTCGACCGCGCCCGCTGGCCGGAGGTCGTGGGCACCATTTCCGGGGACGACACCATCTTCGTCGCGACGGCGAGCGCCGCCGCCCAGCGCAAGCTGCTTTCGCGACTGCACGGCATCTTCAGGGTCTGAGAACCATCATGACTGCAACGAAACCCGGGGCGGACTCGCCCATCCTGCTTGCGTTTTCCGGCGGCCTGGACACGTCCTTCCTCGTGCCCTGGCTCAAGGAGACCTACGGGCGTCCGGTACTGACGCTGACGGTCGACACCGGCGGCATCGACGCGGCCGCGGCCGGGGTGCTCGAGCAACGCTCGACGCAGCTCGGCGCCATCGGTCATCACCTGGTCGATGCGCGCAAGACCTACTTCGAGCAGGTGCTGCGGTTCCTGATCATGGGCAACGTCCGCCGCGGCCAGCTCTACCCGCTGTGCGTCGGCGCCGAGCGCGCCATCCAGGCCCAGACACTGGCCTCCGAGGCCACGCGGCTCGGGACCGCCACGGTCGCCCACGGCTGCACCGCGGCCGGCAACGACCAGGTACGTTTCGAGGTGGCCCTGCGCACGCTCGCTCCCGGCCTCGAGGCGCTGGCCCCGGTGCGCGACGAGGCCTTCAAGCGTCCCGAGCAGCTGAAGTTCCTTGAGGACCGCAAGCTGCCCGTGCCGCCGTTCGGCGCGGCCTACTCCGTGAATCGCGGCCTCTGGGGGGTCACGATCGGCGGCACGGAGACGCTGACCTCCTCGGGCTCCATCCCCGAGCACGCCTGGGTGCTGTCGAAGGGCGCCTTCGACGACCCGCGGCCGGCCGCAAGGCACGTCATCGGCTTCGAGCGCGGCGTCCCCTGCTCGGTCGACGGCGAGCCGCTCGACCCGGTTGCGGTGATCGAGAAACTCGAATCGCTGGCCGCGCCCTTCGGCATCGGCCGCGGCATCCACCTGGGCGACACCATCATCGGCACCAAGGGCCGCGTCGCCTTCGAGGCGCCCGCCGCCGAGGTGCTGCTCAACGCGCACCGCGAACTCGAGAAGCTGACGCTGACGTCGCGGCAGCAGCGTATCAAGGAGACGCTGGCGTCCCCCTATGGCGACCTCGTCCACGAGGGCCAGAACCTCGACCCGGTCTGCCGCGACATCGAGGCGCTGCTGCTGTCATCGCAGCAGCGCGTGACCGGTGCCGTCACGGTGTTGTTGCGCCCGGGCAGCGTCTTCGTCGAGGGGGTCGACTCCCCGCACTCGCTGATGAAGGCGTCCAGGGGCGTCTACGGCGAGGCAACCGGCGAATGGACCCCGCAGGACGCTCTCGGGTTCTCGAAGATGGTGTCCTTGCCCTGCATGTTCTGGGCGCGTGCGGGCAGCGAACAAGGAAACGCGCAATGATGAAGACCATCATGGTGGACAAGATCGCCTCGGTGGCGCAGGCATGCGGCCTGTCGCACGAGCTGCGCATCTCCACCGACATCCACGTCGAAGAGGGCGTCGTGCTCGCGGTCGAGATCCTCACCAACAAGGCGAACTACAACACGCTCGAGCTCACCAGCGGGCGCATGGCCAAGATCTCGCGCGGCGACATCGTGGTCGGCGCGCTCGGCCATCGTCGCGCCCTCTTCGGCTCTTCCGGCCACATTCCCGAATCGCTGAAGCCCGGCGACGTCATACAGATGCTGAACATCGGCGGCGTGCTCGGCGTGTGCGACTCGATCAACCCGGACAAGGGGCGTCCCTTCGATTGCCGGGTGCTCGGCGTCGTGCTGCAGTTCCCGTTCCTGGGGGAGCGCATCGGCGTCCCGGCCCGGGTCGGCTCGCGCAAGCTCGACCAGTCCGTCTCGCTCGACACCCGCGGCGTGCCGATCGTGGCCCTGGCCGGCAGCTGCATGGAGGCCGGCAAGACGGCCGCGGCCTGCGCCATCGTTTCGCGCATGCGCCATCGCGGCCTGACCATCGATGCGTTCAAGGCCACGGGAGTCTCCCTGCGTCGCGACATCCTTGCGATGGAGGACTCCGGCGCGCGCCGCTCGATGATCTTCACCGACCTGGGGATCGTCACCACCACGGCGAAGTCGGGGCCAGCGCTGACCCGCACGATGTTGAACGAGATGGCCGCGGGCAAGCCCGACGTCATCGTCTTCGAACTCGGCGACGGCATCCTCGGCGCGTACGGCGTCGAGTCGATACTCGATGCCGACGACATCCGGGAACAGCTGACCGCGGTCGTGCTGTCGGCCAACGACCCGGTGGCGGCCTGGGGCGGCGTCAAGCTGCTGCGCGAGCGCTTCGGCATCGAGCCCTGCGTGGTCACCGGCCCGGCGACCGACAACGCGGTCGGCGTGGACATCATCCGCGACCAGATGGGCGTCGCGGCCTTCAACGCCATGACGTTCGGCGCGGCCCTCGGTGACCACGTCATCACCGCCGCCGGCCTGGATGCGCTGGCGCGTGACCCGGTGAACCAGGAATGAGCGAGCGGATTCCGGCCATCGTGCTCGGCGGCACCGGCTACGTGGCCGGCGAGCTGGTTCGACTGCTTGCGGGCCACCCCCGCCTGGAGCTGCTGGCCGTCGCCTCCGACAGCCAGCCGGGAGAGCCGGTCGGTGTCGCGTTCCCGCACCTCGCCGCGGCCGTCGGCGACCTGGCCTTCTGCTCGCAGGACGAGGCTGCGGCGCTGGCGGCCGGGCTGCCACGCTCGGCGGTGCTCGCGGCGGCGCCCCACGGCGTGTCCGCCGCCCTGATCGACACGCTGCTCACGCGCGCCGAGGAAGCCGGCGCGAGGCCGACCGTCGTCGACATCTCCGCCGACTACCGCTTCGCGGACACCGATGCCTATGCCCGCGTCTACCGGCATCCCCACGGCGCGCCGGCCCGGCAGGCCCAGTTCACCTGCGGCGTCCCGGAGCACCTGGGCCAGGTCGCCACGCCGCACGTCGCACACCCCGGCTGCTTCAGCACGGCGACGCTGCTGGCGACCGTGCCGCTGCTGGCGCTGGGCCTGATCGAACCGCAGGTGTTCGTCTCGGCGGTGACCGGCAGCACCGGTTCCGGCCGCAAGCCGACGGCCGGCACGCATCATCCGCAGCGCCACGGCGACATGTACTCCTACAGCGGCCTCGCCCACCGTCACGCGCCGGAGATCGCGGCGCTGGCCCGTGCGGCGACCGGGGTCGCGGCCGACGTCGCCTTCATCCCGCACTCCGGGCCCTTCGCCCGCGGCATCCATGCGACCGTGCAGGCGACGCTGTGCAAGCCGATGACGACCGCGGACGTCGTGGCTCAACTCCGGCAGTTCTATGCGGGCAGCCGCTTCGTGCGGGTACTGGATGCGCCGCCGCGGGTGAAGGACGTCGCCACCAGCAACTACGCCCACCTGAGCGCGGTCGCCGACGGCCGCACGGTCGCGGTGATGTCGGTGGTCGACAACCTGGTCAAGGGCGCCGCCGGGGGCGGCGTGCAATGGATGAACCGCCTGCTCGGCTTCGACGAGGCGACCGGCCTCCTCGCGCCCGCACCGGGCTGGACCTGAGGGACGGTACAGGGCATGACTACCCCCGAATCCACGACAGCCGCAGCCGGCGCGGTGGCGCGAGACCACCTGGCGCAGGTCTTCGCGCAGTACCCGATCGAGGTGACCAGTGCCGACGGCGTGTGGCTGAACACCGCCGACGGCCGGCGCATCCTCGACCTCTACGGCGGCCACGCGGTCGCGGCGCTCGGCTACGGCCATCCGCGCTGGCTGGCCGCGCTCGAGCGCCAGGCGGGTGAAGTGCTGTTCCAGAGCAATGCCGTGCCGATGGAGGTCCGCAGGCGCGCCGCCGCCAAGCTGGTCGAGTTTTCCGGCCTGCCGCTCGACACGGTGTTCTTCGTCAACAGCGGCGCGGAAGCCAACGAGAACGCGCTGCGGCTCGCCTGCCGGATCACCGGCCGCGGCCATGTGGTGGCGCTCGAGGAGAGCTTTCACGGCCGGACCGCCGCGGCCGCCGCGGTGACCTGGGGCGCGGCCGGCAAGTGGTACGGCTTCCCGCG
>DATHZW010000256.1:0-2728 GCA_035458405.1 Steroidobacteraceae bacterium
GCGGCCGACACCAAAGTTAACCCGGCGGTGACGCGAATCGGTCGGGCGGGGGATGCGAACCGCCCGGCTCCCCGGCGCCGGTTGCATTTATAATCGCCCCCCTGCTCTGGGAGAGGAACAAGAGCACGACGCATGGCAGGCAGACTTACCGGGAAGACCGCCTTCATCACCGCAGCCGCGCAGGGCATCGGCCGTGGCGCTGCGCTCGCGTTCGCGCGCGAAGGCGCGAAAGTGTGGGCCACCGACGTCAACGCCAAGGCGCTGGCCGACCTCGAAGGCAAGGACGGCATCCGCACGCGCGTGCTCGATGTGCTCGACGAGCAGGCGATCGGCAAGGCGGCCGCCGAGGCCGGGCCGATCGACGTGCTGTTCAACTGCGCCGGCTACGTGCACCACGGCACGATCCTCGAGTGCACGCCCAAGGACTGGGACTTCAGCTTCAACCTCAACGTGAAGTCGATGTACCTCGTGACGCGCGCCTTCCTGCCCGGGATGCTGAAACAGGGCAGGGGCTCGATCATCAACATGTCCTCGATCGCTTCCAGCGTGAAGGGCCTGCCCAACCGCTTTGTCTACGGCGCAACCAAGGCCGCGGTGGTCGGCCTCACCAAGGCGATCGCCGCCGACTACGTGAAGCAGGGCATCCGCTGCAACTGCATCGGGCCGGGCACCGTGGACACGCCGTCGCTCGGCGAGCGCATCAGCGCGTTCGCCGACCCGGTTCAGGCGAGGAAGGATTTCATCGCCCGCCAGCCGATGGGGCGGCTCGGCACGGTGGAGGACATTACGGGGATCCTGGTGTTCCTCGCCTCCGACGAGTCGCTGTTCGCGACGGGCAACATGTACTCCATCGACGGGGGGATGACGATATGAAGCTGTGCCGCTACGGCAAGGACGGGTTCGAGAAGCCGGGCATGATCGACGGCGAGGGGAAGCTGCGCGACCTGTCCAAGGTGGTCGCGCACATCGGCCCGAACGAGTTGTCGCCGCGCGGGCTGAAGATGCTGACCAAGGTGAAGCCCGAATCGCTGCCGGTGGTCTCCAACAGCCCGCGCCTGGGCGTGCCCTACGTAGGGATCGGCAAGTTCGTCGCCATCGGGCTGAACTATCGGGACCACGCGATCGAGTCCAACCTCCCGATCCCTTCCGAACCGGTGGTGTTCTCGAAGGCGACCAGCTGCATCAACGGACCGAGCGACAACATCATCCAGCCCAAGGGGTCCACCAAGCTCGACTGGGAGCTCGAGCTCGGCGTGGTGATCGGCACCAAGGCCCAGTACGTGTCGGAAGCGAGCGCGCTCGAGTACGTCGCGGGCTACTGCGTCGTCAACGACGTCTCGGAGCGATCGTTCCAGCACGCCACCAGCCAGTGGGACAAGGGCAAGGGCTTCGACACCGCCGGGCCGATCGGCCCGTGGCTCGTCACCACCGACGAAGTGAAGGACCCGCAGGCGCTCGATATGTGGCTCGACGTGAACGGCAAGCGCATGCAGTCGGGCAACACACGCACCATGATCTTCAGCGTTGCGCAGATCGTGTCGCACGTCAGCCAGTACATGACGCTGCTGCCGGGAGACATCATCACCACCGGCACGCCGCCGGGTGTCGGCGCGGGCATCAAGCCCAACCCGGTGTGGCTCAAGCCGGGCGACGTGATCACCGCCGGCATCCGCGGCCTGGGCGAGCAGAAGCAGAAGGTCGTCGCCTGGCCGGGCTGAGCGCCGGCTAGAACATCGAGCTGGAGAAGCCCCCGTCCACCGGCAGCGCGGTGCCGGTGACGAAGTCGCTCGCCCGGCTGCAGAAGAACACCGCCGTGCCGGCAAGGTCCGCCGGTTCACCCCAGCGCCGCGCCGGCGTGCGCGCGACGACGCGCTCGTGCGCCTCAGGGAAGTTGCGCCGCAGGTTGCGCGTCAGATCGGTGTCGATGAAGCCGGGCAGGATGCTGTTGACCTGGATGTTGTCCTTCGCCCAGGCGGACGCGAGGCTCTTGGTCAGCTGCACCACCGCGCCCTTGCTCGCCGCGTACACGGGGCCGACGTCGAAGCCGAAGATGCTGGTCATCGAGCCGATGGTGACGATCTTGCCGCCGCCGCGCTTCTTCATCTCGGGATAGGCCGCCTGGCAGCACGCGAACACCGATGACAGGTTGGTGTCCATGATGCGGTGCCACTCTTCCATCGTGTAGTCCTGCGGCGGCTTGCGGATGTTGATGCCCGCGTTCGCAACGAGGATGTCGAGCCCGCCGAGGGCCTTGACCGTGTCGGCCACCATGCGCTTCACCGCGGCCTCGTCGTTCACGTCGACCTGCAAGGCGATGGCGTCACTGCCGAGCGCCTTCACTGCAGCCTGGTTCTTGGCCTCGTTCCTGCCGGCGATGGCCACCTTCGCCCCGGCCTGCACGAGGCCCTTGGCGATGCCCAGGCCGATGCCGCCGTTGCCGCCCGTCACCAGGGCGGTCTTGCCTTTCAGATCAAAGGGATTCATGCCAAAAGTGTAATGGGGTAAGCTAGCCCACAGCAATCGCGGCCATGGACAAATTGCGAATCAACGCCGACCGGCTCTGGGGCTCGCTCATGGAGCTGGCGCAAATCGGCGCCACTCCCAAGGGCGGCGTAAGACGCCTGACGCTCACCGAGGAAGACCGGCGCGCCCGCGACCTGTTCGCGCGCCGGGCGCGCGAGGCCGGCCTCGCGGTCGACGTCGACGCCATTGGCAACATCTTCGCGCG